>JAFDET010000043.1 GCA_019310195.1 Deltaproteobacteria bacterium | reverse complement strand
GGCCGCGGGCACCGGTTTCGCTGCTGCTGGTGGCGGGTGCGGCGGGCGTTCCGGCCGAGGCGCTGGATGCGCTGGCCGACGGCGGAACCGTGATCCTGGCCGAGCACGCGGAGCCCGACGCCGCCTGGGCGGCACTGCCGCCCGGCTGGCAGCGCGGCGTACGCGCGCGCGGGTTGCGCGTGATCGCGGCGCCCCCGGACTTCGAGGCCGCGCTCGCCGTGCTTCTTGCCCGCCTGCGCGGCGACGAGGCGGATGCGGAGAACGCCGGCCGCGAGGTGGCGTGGCAAGAGCAGCAGGCAGTCGAGCCGGCAGACGCGGAGCCGCCGGCCCTGGTGCGGCGCATCGGCCGGGTGCGTGCGAGTCACGACAGCCTGCCCCGCTTCTGGGGCGAGCTGCTTCAGCCTCTGGAGGCGGGCGCCCTCGACCGCGTGCCCGACCCGCTGCGGGCGGGCGGCGCAGTGCCGGCCGGCGCCTCTGCACTGGCCGCGCGGGCGACCGGCGCCCAGCTCCCCGCCCTCGACCCCGCTGCCTGCAGCGGCTGCGGCCGCTGCTGGACCGCCTGTCCGGAGGGGGCGATCGGCGTGTCGGCCCTCGGCATCGAGCCCCTGCTCGGGGCGGCCAGCCGGGCGGCGGGAGCCGACGGCCCCGTTGCCGACGCCCTGCGCCGGGCCCACAAGAACCTGGCCGGGCGCATCGCCCGGCAGCTGGTGACGGGCGGGTTGGAGGAAATCCGCGAAGAGCACGTGCGCGAGGCCTGGACCTGGCTGGCCGAGCGCATGCAGATCTCCGAGTCGGAGGGTCCGGCGTACGAGGCCGCCGTCGAGTCCACCGCGACCGCGTTCTGCGCTCTGGAGCCGGTCCCCAGCCGGCCCTTCTTCCACGAGCCCGAAGACGAGAAGCAGGGCGCCGGCGAGCTGCTGGTGTTGGCCGTCGATCCGCAGCGCTGCGTCGGCTGCGGCCTGTGTGTGCGCGCCTGTCCCGAGCAGGCCCTGGCCGGCGTCGAGCGATCGCCCGAGCGCGTGGCTCAGCTGCGGGAGCGCCGGCGCTCCTGGGAGACGCTGCCCGACACCAGCGGTGCGAGCCTCGAACGGGCGGCGCGTCACCCGGAGCTGGGCCTGATGCCGGCGGTCCTGCTCTCGCGCCACTGCGCCCAGTCCCAGGCCGGCGGCGGCGCGGCCGCCGAGCCCGGCTGCGGCCAGCGCCTCGCCGGGCGCCTGGTGACGGCCCTGGTCGAGCACCACGCCCAGCGGCGGGTCTCGGCCACGCTGAAGCGCATCGAGGAGCTGCGCGAGAGCCTGGCGGAGGGCCTGCGCGGCGCCCTGGCGGAGAGCCTCTCCACAACCGGTCCCGACACCCTCGCCGAGGCCCTGACCGGCCTGTCCCGCCAGCGCCTCGATCTGGCCGACCTGGGGAGCCGCCTGGACGCGCTGGGCGCCCATGCCACCCTGGACCGCCGCGTCGCCCTGCGCCGGGCGCGCGCCGCGGCCGACTTGGATGAGCGCCGCGAGCGGCTCTCCCACGCTGCCGATGGCTTTGGCCGCTCGCGCTTCGGTGTGGTGGTGGCCGCGGGCAGCGTCGGCGACTGGGCGGCGCGCTTCCCCGAGCACCCGTACTTCGCGCCGCTCACCCTGGCGCCCGCGGCCGAGGCGGTGGAGCTGGCGCGCGGCATCGCCCACGGCCTGGTGGCCGACCACCTGGCGCTGCAGCGTGCGCTGCGCAGGGCCGCGCTCGAGGCGGAGGCGCCGCCCGACCGCAGCGCTCGCCTCGAGGCCATCGAGGCCCTGACCTGGCCGGACCTGGAGCCCGAGCAGCGCGCGGCCTGCCCGCCGCTGCTGCTCCTCGGCGACGACGAAGCCCTGGTGGAGCAGGGCCTCGACGCCCTGACGCGCCTGCTGGCCTCGGACCTGCCCATCAAGGTGATCCTGCTGGACGGCCGCGGCCGGCTCGCGCCCGGCCCCGAGGCCTCGCTGGTGGCCATGGCCCACCGCCGGGCCTTCGTCCTGGCGAGCTCCCTGGCGCACCCCGAGCACCTGGCGCGGGGCGTCTCCGACGCGCTCGCCTGGCCGGGGCCGGCTCTGGTGCACCTGCACGCGCCGAGCCCGCGTCGGCACGGCTTCGCCGCGGACGCCACCCTGGAGCAGGCACTGCGCGCGGTGGAGGGCCGCGCCCACGTGCTGCTCCGCTACGACCCGGCCGCCGAGGGCGTGTTCGGGCTGCGCGCCAGCTTGGAGCACAACCCCGGCCTCGCGGACGACTGGGGCGGAGCCGACTTCGCGACCTGGGCGCTGGGCGAGGAGCGTTTCGCGGAGCACTTCCGGGAGGCGAACCCCGACGAGGGTGTGCCCCTGGCGGAGTGGCTCGCCCTTCCCGAGTCCGGGAGGGCCGAACGCGTGCCGGTGCTGGAGGCGGAAGGTCGCCGGCTCGCGCTGAGCGCGGCGCTGGGGGCTGCCGCCGCCGAGCGCCTGGGCGTCTGGGGCGCCCTGCGCGAGCTGGCCGGTGTCCAGAGCCCGTTCACCGAGCGAATCCGCGACGCGCTGGTGCAGCAGATCGAGACCGAGCAGCAGTCGCGGCTCGATGCGCTGACCCACGAGTACGAGGGCCAGATCGCCGGGATCCGCTCCGAGGGCGACCGCGAGGCGCTCGCGCGGCTGACCGAGCGCCTGATGGCCCTGGCCGGCTACCGCGCGCCGGGACCGCCGGGGGGCAAGCCGTCGTGAGCGCCGCGCCCGCAACCGCCGCCCGCCCGCGCAGCTTCCACGCCGGGGTGCATCCCCCGGACCGCAAGGCCGCCACCGATCGCCTCCCCATCGAGCGGATGCCCTTCGTGGACCGCTACGTACTGCCGCTCGCCCAGCACATCGGCGCGCCGGCGAAGCCCGTGGTGCAGGTGGGCCAGCCCGTGCAGCGTGGCGAGCTGATCGCCGAGCCGGGGGGCTTCGTGTCCGTGGCCCTGCACGCGCCGGCCAGCGGTCGCGTGGAGGCCATCGAGCTGCGCCTGCATCCCAACGGCCAGATGCTGCCCGCGATCGTGATCGCGGCCGATCCCTTCGCCAGCCAACGGCTGGCGCCGGCGCCCGCCGTCGATCCCGCGGCCCTGACCCGGGACGACTTCCTGGAGCGGGTGCAGCGCGGCGGGATCGTGGGGCTCGGCGGCGCGGCCTTCCCGAGCCACGTGAAGCTGCGCGTGCCCGAAGGCAAGCGCATCCGCCACGTGGTGATCAACGGCTGCGAGTGCGAGCCGTACCTGACGTGCGACCACCGACTCATGGCCGAGCGTCCCGAGGCGGTGATGCGCGGTGCCGAGATCATCATGGGCACGCTCGAGGCGGCCCACGGCTACGTGGGCGTCGAGGCCAACAAGCCCGACGCCATCGCTGCCCTCGCGGAGGCCGCCCCGGACTCGATCGAGGTGGTGCCACTCCAGGTCAAGTATCCCCAGGGCGCCGAGAAGCTGCTGATCGACGCGATCTTCGAGCGGGAGGTTCCCCTGGGCGGGCTCCCCATCGACATCGAGGTGCTGGTGAACAGCGTCGGCACCACCGTGGCCCTGTGCGACCTGTTCGACCGCGGCGCCCCCTTGGTCGAGCGCATCGTCACCGTGACGGGCCCCGCCGTGGCCCGGCCGCGCAACCTGGTGGTACCCCTGGGCACGCCGCTCTCGGCGCTGCTGAAGCACTGCGGCGGCCTGCTCCCCAACGCGCGTCAGGTGGTGCTGGGCGGGCCCATGATGGGCATGGCGCAGAAGAGCCTGGACGCCCCGATCGTCAAGGGCAGCGGCGGGGTCCTGTGCCTCGATCGCGACGCGGTGACGCAGCTGCGCGAGTTTCCCTGCATCCGCTGCGCGCGCTGCGTGGAGGCGTGCCCGATGCAGCTCAACCCCACCCGCCTCGCGCAGCTGATCCGCGCCGAGCGGGTGGACGCGCTCGACGGGCTCCACCTGAAGAACTGCTTCGAGTGCGCGGCCTGCTCCTTCGTCTGTCCCTCGCGGATTCCGCTGGTGCAGTGGATGCGGATGGGCAAGGCCATGCTGCGTGCCCATGAGGCCGCGGCGCAATCGTGACAAGCCGCTCGCCCGACCTGGTGCTCTCGACGCCGCCCTTCGTGCGCGCGCCGGCCACCACGCCGCGCATCATGCTCGAGGTGCTGGCCGTGGCGCTGGTGGTGCTCGCGGCCGCCTGCTGGCACTTCGGCCTGAGCGCGCTGCTGGTCGTCGCCGCAGCCAGCGCCGGTGCCGTGGTGACCGAGTGGCTCTTCGAACACGGCGACGCTGCGGCGAGCCTGAGCGACTACAGTGCACTGACCACCGGTGTGCTGCTCGGCCTGACCTTGCCGCCGGGGCTGCCGCTGTGGATGGCGTTCCTGGGCGGCGCCGTCGGAATCGGGCTGGGCAAGCTCATCTGGGGCGGCCTGGGCCAGAATCTCTTCAACCCGGCCCTGGTGGGCCGCGCCTTCCTTCAGTCCGCCTTCCCGACTGCGATCACCACCTGGTCGCCGCCGGCCACGGCCGGTGGCCTGCTGGCCGCGCCGAGCAGCCTGTTCGCGCTGCCGCTGATGCGCGGGTCCGTCGACGCCGTATCTTCCGCCACGCCGCTGGGGCTGGCCAAGTTCGAGCACGAGATCACCGATCTGGGCGCGCTCCTGCTGGGCCAGACCACGGGCTCCCTGGGCGAGACGAACGCCCTCCTGCTGATCCTGTGCGGTTTGTGGCTGGGCGCGCGCCGGCTCTTCGATTGGCGGCTTCCGCTCGCCACACTGCTCTCGGTGGCCGTGTTGGGCGGCGCCCTGCACCTGGCGAGTCCCGCGACCCATCCCCCGCCCGTCTTCATGCTGCTCTCGGGGGGGCTCCTCTTCGGGGCGGTCTTCATGGTGACCGATCCCGTGACCACCCCCACCACGTCCCGCGGCGCGTGGATCTTTGGGGCCGGGGTGGGCGCGCTGGTGGTGCTGATCCGCCTGTTCGGCGGTCTTCCCGAGGGCGTGATGTACGCGGTCCTGCTGATGAACGCGCTGACGCCCCACCTGAACCGGTACACCCAGCCGCGACCCTTCGGAGCGGAGCGTTGACGGCGCGCGAGGCCGTCCCGTTGCGCATGATCGCCACCCTCGCGCTGGCGGGGCTCTGCTCGGGGATCGCCGTGGTCGGGGTGTACCTGCTCACCAAGCCGCGCATCGATCGCAATCGCGCCGAGGCCCTGCAGGCGGCGATCTTCCGGGTGCTCGAGGGAGCGAGCACCCGCACGCCGTTTGCGCTGCGCGGCGACGAGATCGTGCGGGTCGAGGCCGCCGGCGACGTGCTGCCGGAAGACGAAGTGGTGTACGGCGGCTACGACGAGGCGGGCGCGCTGGTGGGCTTCGCCATCCCCGCCGAGGGAGGCGGCTTCCAGGACACGATCAAGCTCCTCTACGGCTACGATCCCGCACGGCACCGGATCGTGGGGATGCAGGTGCTGGAAAGCCGCGAGACTCCGGGGCTGGGCGACAAGATCCTCAAGGACGCCTCGTTCCTGGAGAGCTTCCGCGACCTCGCGGTGGAGCCGCAGGTGACGCTGGCCAAGGGCGCGCGCGCCCGGCCCAACGAGGTGGACGCGATCAGCGGTGCGACCATCTCGTCGCGCGCCGTGGTGCGCATCATCAACCGGGCCAACGAGCGCTGGCTCGACCCGCTCTCCGGAGCCAACGCCGCCTCCGGGCCGGCTCGCACCGCCGCTGCAGAGGGGAGGGCGGAGTGAGGGCGTCTGCTGCGCCGCTGGACGAGGAGCTGGCCAAGGGCTTCTGGCGTGAGAACCCGGTCTTCGTGCAGCTCCTGGGCCTGTGCCCGGCCCTGGCGGTCACGAACTCGGCCATCAACGCGCTGGCCATGGGCGCCGCCACCACCTTCGTCCTGGTCGGGGCCAGCCTGCTGGTCTCCTTGCTGCGCAACTTCATCCCCAAGCAGGTTCGCATCACCACGTTCATCATCGTGATCGCCACCTTCGTGACGGTCGCCGACTTCACGCTCCAGGCCCTGGCGCCGGGCGTGCACAAGGAGCTGGGGGCGTTCGTGGCGCTGATCGTGGTGAACTGCCTGATCCTCGGCCGGCAGGAGGCCTTCGCCTCGCGCAACCCGCCGCGGGCGGCGCTGGCCGACGCGCTGGGCATGTCGCTGGGCTTCGGCTTTGCGCTGCTGCTGCTCGGCTCCATTCGCGAGATCCTGGGCAGCGGCTCGCTGCTCGGGCTGCCGCTCTTCGGCCCCAATTTCGAGCCGTGGGTGATCATGATCCTGCCGCCGGGAGGCTTCGTGACCCTGGGGCTTCTGCTCGGGATCTTCGCCCGCCTGAAGGAGCGCCGGGAGCGGGTGCAGCGCCTGGCCGGGGCTGCGCCGGAGCGGGGGATGGCCTGATGTTCGATCTCGACCTCGGCAACCTGCTCTGGATCTTCGTGGGCGCGTGCGTGGTGAACAACTTCACGCTGGCGTACTTCCTGGGCCTGTGCCCTTTCCTCGGGGTGAGCGGGCGCATCGACACCGCGCTGCGCATGGGCTTGGCCAACATCTTCGTCCTGACCGTGACCTCGATCTGCGCCTGGTTCCTCAACGCGTTCGTGCTGCCCCACGCCCCGTACCTGCGGCTGCTCTGCTTCATCGTGGTGATCGCCAGCACGGTCCAGTTCGTCGAGATGGCCATCAAGAAGCTCTCCCCGGCGCTGTTCCGTGCCCTGGGAATCTACCTGCCGCTGATCACCACCAACTGCGCGATCCTCGGCCTGGCGCTCTTCCAGACCAACCGGGGCTACGGCTTCATCGAGGGGATCGCCTTCGCGTGGGGAGCCGGCGCCGGCCTCACCCTGGCGCTGGTGCTGATGGCTGGGCTGCGCGAGGAGAGCGAGCTGGGCGAGGTGCCCGACGCATTGAAGGGCGCCGCCATGAGCTTCCTGATCGCCGGGATCCTGAGCATGGCGTTCATGGGCTTCGCGGGTCTCTTCAGCGGGACGTCCTAGGAGGAGCTCGGATGCAGCACGTGATCGCCGTCCTCGCATTCGCCGCGGCCTGCGGGCTCTGGTACGCGATCCAGCACTGGGCCGGCCGCGAGACCCGCTCGGGCTGCCGGGACATCGGGGCCGGCTGCCGGAGCTGCGCCGAGGCCGCGGACTGCCCCGTCCACGAACGCGCCGACGCGTAGCGGCGCGCTTCGGACCCACGGAGCCGGGCCGTCGGCCCGCCGGCTACGGGAGGATCTGCGGGCTGCGCTCTAGAAGGGCGCGGCCGTGTAATCGATGCCCAGCTTGAAGTCCATCACGGTGGTCGGGTAGTCCCAGATCACCGCTTCGCCGCCCTCGGAGGGGGCGAAGAGTGGGTCCATCTCGGCCGAGGTGAAGAGCAGGACCAAGCCCGGCAGGAACTCCAGCCCGCCCGCGAGCAGGCGCAGCACGCTGGCGCCCACTGTCAGGGCCAACAGCCAGAAGTAGGCCGGAACGGCATAGAACCAGCGCACGCCGCGCGAGTCCTCGATGTTGGCCATGTTCTTGTACTGGACCATGCCGGCGGTGATCGGTGAGAGCACCGCGTCGATGGGTGCTTGCACGATGTTCCCAAAGGATCGCTTCAAGGTCTCAGCGCCGGCCAGGGCCGGTGTCGGAGCGAGCAGGAACGAAGCGAGAACGGCGCCGGCGACGAGCCGGCGCGCCGAGCGCGAACTGGTGGCGGCCAAGGCGTCTTCCCCCTATGGGTCCGGCTCCCCGCGGACCCGGACTGGAACCCTAATCTCGCAGCGCCTCTCCTGTCAAGCAAAGCCTCATGGCGACGCACGGTTGGCGCGGCTACTTGCAGAAGGGGAGATCGGCTTTCTCATGACCCAGCCCCGCGCGTTGCCCATCATCGCCATCGTGGGCCGCCCCAACGTCGGCAAGTCGACGCTCTTCAACCGCTACGCCGGCCATCGCCGGGCGCTGGTGGAGGACACCCCGGGCCTGACCCGCGATCGCATCGTGGAGGAGGTCGAGGTCGAGGGGCGCCGGGTGCTGGTCGTGGACACGGCCGGCCTGGAGCCCGATGCCGAGGGCGGCCTCTCGGGGGCGATCCAGGCCCAGGCCCGCACCGCGCTTCGCGAGGCCGACGCGGTGCTCCTGGTGGTGGACGCTCAGGCCGGCCTCCTGCCCGAGGACGAGCGCATCGCGGCCGAGCTGCGGCGCAGCGACAAGCCCGTGGGCCTGGCGGTGAACAAGGTCGACCACCCCCGCCACGCCGAGCGGGTGTTGGAGTTCCACGCCCTGGGCATCGAGCCCATGGAGGGCATCTCGGCGGCCCACGGGATCCACGCCTTCGAGGTGCTGGAGGCGCTGGTGGAGCGGCTTCCGGCCCAGCCCGAAGTGACCGAGGAGCTCGAGGAGGGCGCGCTCCGAGTCGCCGTGGTGGGCCGACCCAACGTGGGCAAGAGCTCGCTGGTGAACCGCCTGGCCGGCGAGGAGCGCGTGGTGGTTGCCGACGAGCCGGGGACGACCCGCGACTCCATCGACCTGCGCCTGGAGGACGAGTTCGGGACCACGGTCCTGGTGGATACGGCCGGGCTGCGGCGCACGGCCAAGCGGGAGGCGGGGGGCGAGCGGGGCGGGGCGATCATGGCCGTGCGCGCCCTGGAGCGGGCCCAGGTGGCCCTCCTGGTGATCGACGCGGCCGAGGGCGCCACCGAGCAGGACGCTCGCGTTGCGGGGCTGGTCCGCGATCGCTGTCGGCCGGCCGTGATCGTCGCCAACAAGTGGGACCGGGTCGGGGGCGAGGACGGGCCCGACGCGGGGCGCGTGCGCGAGGAGATCCGGCGGCGCCTGCGCTTCATCGAGGATGCACCGTTGATTCCGGTATCGGCGAAGACCGGGGCGGGGGTGGGACGGCTGCTGGCCGAGGCACGCCGCCTCCACGAGAACGCCGGTCGCCGCATCCCGACCGCGGAGCTGAATCGCTGGCTGGAGGATGCCACCGCCAGGCATCAGCCGGCCCTGGGCCAGCGGGGCGTCACCCGGCGCCCGATCCGCTTCTTCTACGCCACGCAGACCAGCGCCACGCCGCCCAGCTTCGTGCTCTTCTGCACCGATCCCCGGCACGTCAAGGAGGACTACCGGCGCTACCTGGAGAACCGCTTGCGCGAGGCCTTCGGCTACCAGGGCGTGCCCGTGCGGCTGCGCCTGCGGGCGCGCCGCGAACGCGCCTAGGAGCCCGGGCCGGCGCACCCCATCTTGGGCCAGGCTCCTAGTCCCGCGTACCGCGTCCGATACACTCCGCGCCTCGCAGCACCCGGAGGATCCCGTGCCCCGACGCCAGCCCGATCACACCGCCGCCCACGCCCTCGAGGAGATCGAGCACTTCGGGGACCGCGTGGTGCGGGCCGTATCCGACAACCCGCGGCCGGTGATCCTGGTGCTGCTGGCCATCGTGCTGGCCGCCGCCACCTACGGCGGGGTGACCCAGTACCGCAGCAGCCGCTCCTCGGAGGCCGTGGAGGCCCTGGAAACGGTCCGTACCGGGTACCTGGCAGCCATGGGAGGCGGGCCGAACAGCCTGCAGGTGCCGGAGCCGGCCAACCCCGAGACCGCGCGCAGCGTGCGCAACGACTACGCCCAGCGCTACGAGCAGGTGGCCATGGACCACGCGGGCACGCCCTCGGCCAGTCTGGCGCTGCTGGAGGCCGGCCAGCTGCGTCGCGAGCTGGGCGAGATCGAGGCGGCCCAGGAGACCTGGCGCCGGGGCGCGGCTTCCGCCGACGGCTCGCTGCGGGGCGTGATCTACGAGCGCATCGCCCAGGTGGACGAGGAAGCCGGTCGCTTCGCCGCCGCCGCGGGCGTGTACGCCCAGGCCGCGGAGATCTCGGGCTACCCGCGGCGCTACGAGGCCATGGCCGAGGCGGCGCGCTGCTGGGCCGAGGCCGGCGACGCGGCCCAGGCCGTGGCGCTCCACAAGCGCGTCCTGGCCGAGTCCCCGGAAACCCGTCTGCCGCCGCACGCCGCGGCCCGCCTGCGGGAGCTGGAAGCCGCCCAGCGCTGAGGTCGGCCGGTCGCTCGACCTCCGCTCCAGCGCTAGTTTCTGGCCCTCGAAAATTGGGCGGTGTCCCGCTGCGGGATCCGCTTCTGAAACGCCACCTGGAGTCAAACGCAATGAACCAAGAGCAGCTCGACAAGGTCCGATCCCAGGATGGCTTCATCGCCGCCCTCGACCAGAGCGGCGGCAGCACGCCCAAGGCGCTGCGCCTATACGGCATCGAGGAGAGTGAGTACTCCGGCGACGCGGAGATGTTCGACAAGGTCCACGCGATGCGGAGCCGGATCATCACCAGCCCCAGCTTCGGGGGAAACCGCATCCTCGGCGCGATCCTGTTCGAGATGACCATGGATCGGGAGGTCGGCGGCAAGCCCACCGCGCAGTACCTGTGGGAGGACAAGCAGGTGGTGCCGATCCTCAAGACGGACAAGGGCCTGGCGGACGAGAAGGACGGCGTGCAGCTGATGAAGCCGTTCCCGGACCTCGACGCGCTGCTCGACCGGGGCGTCTCGAAGGGCATCTTCGGCACCAAGATGCGCTCGGTGGTCAAGCTCGCCAACGCGGACGGCATCAAGGCGGTCGTGGATCAGCAGTTCGAGGTCGGCCGGCAGATCCTGGCCAAGGGCCTGGTGCCGATCCTCGAGCCCGAGGTCGACATCAACAGCCCGGAGAAGGCCCAGGCCGAGGATCTCCTCAAGGCAAACCTGCTGGACGGCCTGAACGGGCTCGGCGACCAGAAGGTGATGTTCAAGCTGACGCTCCCGGACCAGGACGGCTTCTACAAGGAGTGCATCGAGCACCCGAACATCGTCCGGGTGGTGGCGCTGTCCGGCGGCTACTCGCGCGAGGACGCCAACGCCAAGCTGGCGCGCAACCACGGCATGGTGGCCAGCTTCTCGCGGGCGCTGACCGAGGGCCTGACCGCACAGCAGTCGGAAGCCGAGTTCGACAAGATGCTCGACGGGTCGATCCAGAGCATCTTCGACGCCTCCCGGACCTGAGCGCCCGCCGGGCCGGCTTCGGGCCGGCCTGACGCGGCTCTGAACCGAGACGCCCCCAGGCCGGCCTTCAGGCTGCTTGGGGGCGTTCGCGTCTCGCGCCGGGGCCACGGGTCCGTCCTCCCGATCCGGCCCCTCGCCTATCACGTCCGATAAGAATGATTATGTCAAATAGGAAGTTGACCTGGAGAATGAACCTCCGGCGAGCCGCCATCTACCCCCCGCCCCGCGGTTGTGCTAAAGCGCGCCGGGAATCGGGGGGTTCACGAGAGACATGGCGCCGGCGCGCAAGTCCACCAAGAAGTCGGCTACGCGGAAGACCAAGAGCAAGGCTGCTGGCCGCAAGGCCCCGGCCAAGGCCTCGAAGAAGGCGTCCGCCCGGAAGTCGGCCTCCAAGAAGGCCACGTCCCGCAAGGCGGCGCCGAAGAAGTCCGCGACCAAGAAGAAGACGGCCTCCAAGGCCGTCAAGGCCGCCCCCAAGAAGAAAGTGGCCGCCAAGGCCCCCAAGGCCGCCCCCACCAAGGGCAAGGCCAACCAGAAGGATTCGAAGGCCCCCAAGAGCCTGAAGGCCTCGAAGGCTGCCCAGCCCGCGGCCCGCGGCGGACGCCGGGCCCCGGCCATCCGCTCGCGCAGGAAGAAGCAGCCCCACATCAAGCCGCCCGCCCTCAAGGGCACGCCGAGCCCCCTCCAGAGCAAGCTGGGAAACAAGTGGAGCTGCTACGGCTGCGGGGCCAAGTTCTACGACCTGAACCAGCCCGAGCCGCTGTGCCCGCGCTGCGGTGCGGACCAGCGCGAGAAGCCGGCGGATGCACCCAAGCCCTCGCCCCCGCCCGCGACCAAGCGCGAGCCGCGCTCACTGGCGCCCTACCTCGACGACGACGATGCGGCGACCCGCAACGAATCGCTCACCAGCGACGACCTGGAGCTGGACCTGGGCGGCGTGTCCGACGACGAGGCTGTGGACAAGCCCCCCACCCTCGGGCTGGACAAGCCGGACGAGGCGGCCGACGAGGACTGATCCTCAGTTGAACGCGGTCAACCTGCGCAGGTGGAGCTTCCAGGCGACGTTCTCGCCCTCGCGCAGGTGGAGCTCGTCGCGGATCTGATCCAGGACCACCTCGTGGTCGGCCATGCGGCTCTTGATCTGGCGCACCTGGCGCCCCTGGGCGTAGATCTCGTCGAACTCGCGAGCCCGGTCGTCCACGTGGCCGCGGCCCGAGGCCTCATTGCGCTTCACCCGAGCCGCGTCCCAGGTGTTCGAGTACTGGTCGATCTCCTTCTCATAAGCCACTGCCATCGCTTCGAGATCGGTAACGGCGTAGCCCTTCCACGGGCGCGGGATCTGATTCTCCAGATCCAGGTTGCGCTTGTAGTTCCAGCCCCCGACTCCGACGGCGATCCCCAGCAGGACCACCAGGAGCAGCAGAGAACGTCCCGAATCCCCGGATCCCGCCATGGCCACCTCCTCAAGGGGCGTCGGGATCGATCCAGGGTCCGGGTTGTTCCCGCGCCAGGAAGGCTCGAAGCTCCGCCCGGTCCGGAAGGCCGCCCTGGGCGCCCAGCGCCCGGCAGTTGAGCGCGGCCGCCGCAGCGGCCGCGCGCAGCACCTCCCGCGCCTCGAGACCCTCCAGCAGGCCCCACACGAAGCCGGCCAGGAACGCGTCACCCGCCCCCGTGGTGTCCCGAGCCTCGACGGGCCAGGCCGGGCAGCAGATCTCCTCGGATCCGCACCGGGCCAGGGCCCCCCGATCGCCCAGGGTCACGACGGCCATGCGCGCCCCGGCGGCCAGGAGCCGCTCGAGAGCCTCCCGAACCCGGGAGGTCTCGAAGAGCGTTTCGGCGAACGCGCGGGAAACCACAGGGAAATCCACCAGCGGCAGCAGCTCTTCGAGACCGGCGCCGGGCGCATCGGCATCCAGCACCACGGGAATCCCCGCCTCGCGGGCCACCCGCGCAGCGACGGCTGCCGGCCGCGGATCGCTGGTGTCCAGGTGCAGCAGGCGCGCAGAACGCACGCTCTCGAGCGGCAGGTCGCCCTCCTCCAGCACCAGGCGCGGATCCCGGCAGCCGAGGACCGCGCGTTCGCCGGAGTCGCGTTCGATCCAGATCTGGGCGGTGCGGCTGGGCACGCACGCGTGGCTGCGCACCTGGCTCACGTCCACGCCGGCGGCGCGCAGGGGCTCGAGCGCCGCGCGCCCTTCCGCATCGTCGCCGATGCAACCCACGAAGAGCGTCTTCAGGCCCAGGCGCGTGCAGCCCAGCAATGTCGTGGCCACCTGGCCCCCGGGACGCCGCTCCAAGCCGTCGGCATCGGCCTTCTCGCCGGGCGCCGGCAGCCGCCGGGTGGTGGCGACGAAGTCCAGCGAGACCTGGCCGATTCCGACCACGTCGGGGGCACTGGCCTCCGCCCTGCCCCTCCGGCTCTCGAGCAGCGGCCGGCTCAATACAGCGCTCGGTAGGCGTGCATGCTGCGCAGCACGCGCTTTACGTAGCGACGCGTCTGGCTGTAGGGGACGCTCTCCACCCACTCGTCGTCGGGCAGGGCCGGCCGCTCCTCGATCCAGCGGGCCACCGCGTCGGGCCCGGCGTTGTAGCTTCCGATGGCGGCCGAGGGCCGGCCGCGGAAGCGGCGCGAGAGCTGGTCCAGGTAGTGTGCGCCCAGGCGGATGTTCACGGCCGGCTCGAAGAGGTCCTCGGTGCTGAACGCCCTCAGCCCGCTGTCCTGCGCCAGGCGCTCGCCCGTAGTCGGCATGATCTGCAGCAGCCCGCGCGCGCCGGCGGTCGAGACCACGGCGGGCCGGTAGCCGCTCTCCTCGCGCATGATGGCCCAGACCAGCGCCGGCTCGATGCTGCCGTCGGAGGCCGCGGCCCAGCGCTGCACCTGCGCGTCCCACGCCAGGGGCCAGGCCAGCCACCACGCCTCCTCGCGACCGGGGAGCGGGCCGCGAGCGAGCTCCTCACCCAGGGTGCTCAGCACCACCCGCTGGGCCGCGTTGTGATCGCCCGCCTCGCTGAAGAGCGTTGCCAGCTCGATGCGCTCGTCGCGTCCCGTGGCCAGGGTCTCCAAGGCGATGAGCTCATCGCCGGCGGCTTCCGGGAGCCCCGCGGCCACCAGGATGCGAGGCCGCGCCAGCTGGGCCGGGCGCAGGCTGG
Source organism: Deltaproteobacteria bacterium (assembly GCA_019310195.1). Lineage (GTDB taxonomy): Bacteria > Myxococcota_A > UBA9160 > UBA9160 > JAFDET01 > JAFDET01. The sequence continues at coordinate 117 of JAFDET010000043.1, read as the reverse complement.
CCGGGTCGCCGGCGGGCAGCGCGCGCGGCGCCGGCGGCGAGCTATAGGCCGGAGCCCGACGCGCCGCGCGCCAGCCGTAGTAGCTGAGCGGGAACTCGGCCCCGAGATCGGCCAGGT
>JAFDET010000265.1 GCA_019310195.1 Deltaproteobacteria bacterium | reverse complement strand
CGCCCTTCTTGGCCTGCTGCTCGGCGACGTGCTTCTGGATCTCGCTGCCGATGGCGCCCATCAGCGCGCCGATGAACTTGGCGCTGTTGGTCTTGGCCCAGGCCAGGCTCTGGATGCGGTTGGTGTTGAGGTCCTGGAAGCGCGGCATGACGTGGCGCGCGAAGAGCTCGTAGCTCTTCTTCGTGGCTTCCCAGGGCGCGGCGTTGACGCCCAGGAAGAGGAATGCGCCGAAGCCGCCCGACTTCTTCTGCAGGCGCTCCAGCTGTGCGGCTGCGTCATCGGGCGTGCCGATCACGCCGATGCCCCGCTCGCGCATCTGCTCGATGGCCTGGCGCGTGTCGATGCCCGCGTCGATGGGGATCGGAAGGATCTCCTTGAAGTAGTGCAGGAAGTCCAGCAGGCCGTACTCCATGTCCCGCTCGGCCTGCTCGCGCGTCTCGGCCACGTGCATGGGCCCCACCAGGCGCCAGTTGGCGCGGTCCACGCTGTGGCCGTGCTCGGCCGCCTTCTGCTCGTAGATCTCCCAGTGGTTCTTCAAGGCCTCGAACCCCTGCTCGCTGGTGGCCGCCACCGAGAGCATCCCGGCGCCGTACTTGCCGGCGACGCGCGGACCGGAGGGCGAGATCGAAGCCGCCACCGTCATCTCCACGTGCGGGCGGCTGTAGGGCGTCATCTGGAGCTGGGCGTCGCAGAGGCGGAACCAGTCCGACTCGTGGCTCACCTTCTCGCCGCGCAGCAGGCGGGCGATCACTCCCATCGCTTCGTCCATGCGCTCGCGCTGCTTGGAGACGTCGATGCCCATCATGAAGGCGTCGGAGGGCAGCTGGCCCGGGCCGGCGCCGAACATGACGCGACCGCGGGTCATGTGGTCGAGCTGGTTGATGCGGTCCGCCACCATCAGCGGGTTGTGGTAGGGCAGGGAGACGACCCCGGTGCCCAGGCGGATGTGCCGGGTGCGTTCGGCAGCCGCAGCGATGAAGAGCTCGGGCGAGGCGATGATCTCGTAGCCCGAAGAGTGGTGCTCACCGATCCAGGCCTCGTCGTATCCCAGGCGGTCCAGGTGCTCGACCAGCTCCAGGTCCCGCTCGATGGCCAGGGTGGGGTTCTCGGTGACGGTGTGGAAGGGCGCCAGGAAGGTGCCGAAGCGCATACGGGGCGGGAGCATTCGAGGACCTCTCAGGGGGGATCGGCCGCGATCCGGGTCGTCAAGAAACAATCAGTCTTGATTGTTTCTTTTGGCCAAGCTAGCTACTCCCTCGTGGGACAGCAAGAAAGCGCAGGTTTGGGGAGCGCCTCGGGCGGGCGCCGGACCCAGGCCGAGCGTAGCGCCCACACTCGGGAGCGGCTGCTGGACGCCGCCCTGGCGTGCCTGGCCGAGCGCGGCTGGTCCGGCACCACCACGGTGATGGTGGCCGAGCGGGCCGGGGTGTCGCGCGGAGCACAGCTCCACCACTTCCCCACGCGCCAGGCGCTGGTGGCGGCGGCGGTTCATCACCTGGCCGAACGCCGCTTGGAGGAGTTCGGGCGCGCCGTGGCCGCGCTGCCCGACGATAGCGACCTGGTCTCTGCCGGGATCGAGCTGATCTGGCAGTTCTTCTCCGACCCGACGGCCGACGCGCTGCTGGAGCTGCTGGTGGCGGCCCGCACCGACCCGGAGCTGCGCGAGAGCCTGGCGCCGGTGGCGGCACGCATCGACCATCGCTTCGCCGAAGCCACACGCGCGCTGCTGCCCGAGCCGTTGGCCAGCGATTCGCGGCTCACGACCCTGCGCAACGTGACCTTCCTGCTACTCCAAGGCCTTTCCGTGTCCCAGATCGTAAGGAACGATCCCACCTCGCCCGACGAGGTGCTGGCCTTCTTGCGCGACCTGGCGCGCCGCACCTTTGTCGAGATCCAGAAGGAGTCCTCATGACCGCGTTCCCCCCGCCCCGGCGCATCGACCTGGCCACGGGCATTGCGCTCTCGGTTCACGAGGCCGGCCAGGGCCCGGCCGTCGTGCTGTGCCACGGCTTCCCGGAGCTGGCTTGGTCGTGGCGGCATCAGCTGCCCGCCCTGGCGGACGCGAGCTGGCGTGCCATCGCGCCGGACATGCGCGGCTACGGCGACAGCGACCGGCCGGAGGCCGTCGAGGCCTACGACATGACGCACATTGCGGCGGACCTGGTCGCCCTGCTCGACGCGCTGGACCTGGAGAAGGCGGTCTTTGCAGGCCACGACTGGGGCGGCTTCGTGGCCTGGGCCATGCCCGTGCTGCACCCCGAGCGCACGGCCGGTGTGATCGGGATCAACACGCCCTACGTGCCGTTTCCGCGCACCGACGTAATGCGCATGCTGACCGGCGGCGACGACGACAAGCTCTACATCCTCTGGTTCCAGGAGCCGGGCGTCGCCGATCCCGTGCTTCACCGCGATACGCGCCTGCTCTTCGAGAAGCTGATGATCGCGGGGATCGACCCCGTGCAGGTGGCTTCGCGCATGGCGGAGGAGGGCTTCGACATGAACCCGTTCCGGCGTCTGGGCGAGCTGGAGTCGCTGGGCGAGCCGATCCTGCCGCCCGACGAGCTGCAGGTCTTCATCGACACCTTCGAGCGCACCGGGTTCACGGGCGGCATCAACTGGTACCGCAACATCGACCGCAACAACGAGGCGCATCCCGGGGTGGGAACGCAGCGTCTGGAGCTGCCCTGCCTGATGGTTACGGCCGAGTGGGATCCCGCGCTCAACCCGATGCTCGCCGCCAACATGCCCAACCTGTGCGGCGACTTGGAGATGAAGATGATCGAGAAGTGCGGGCACTGGACCCAACAGGAGCGGCCCGACGAGCTGAACGCCATCCTGCTCGACTGGCTGGGTCGGCGCCGTGGCGATCTGTCGTGAGGGCGGTGGTCCTCGGTGGATCGGTCTCGGGCCTGGGTGCGGGCCTGGCACTTTCGCGGGCGGGTCACGACGTGGTGTTGGTCGAGCAGGATGCGACCCCGCTCCCTCCGGATCCGGTCGAGGCGTTCTTCTCCTGGGACCGCCACGGCGCACCCCAGGTGTGGCACTCCCACGCCTTCCTGGCCCGGCTGCGCAACCTGCTGCGCGAGCGCGCCCCGGACATCCTCGAGGCGCTGCTGGCCGCGGGCGCCAACGAGATTCGTTTTGGTGAGAACCTTCCGCCGGAGCTCCAGCCCTACGAGCCCGATCCCTCCGACGAGGACCTGGTGCTGCTGGCCTGCCGCCGGATCACCTTCGAGTGGGTGCTGCGCAAGCAGGTGCTCGCGCTTCCCCACGTGGCCTGGCACGGGGGCGTGAGCTGCCGCGGCCTGGTCGCCAAGCCCGACCCCGACAGCGGCCTGCCGACGGTGACGGGCGTTCGCGTGGAGACTGCGGACGGTGCTCGGAAAGTCTTGGACGCCGACGTCGTGGTCGACGCCACCGGCCGCCGCTCCGCGCTCCCCCAATGGCTGGAGGAGATCGGAGCCCAGGCGCCCGAGGAGGAGCGCGAGGACTGCGGCATCTTCTACACGTCGCGCTTCTATCGTCTGCGCGACGGCGAGCGTCCCCCCGGCGCCGCGGCCCTGGTGGCCATGGATCTGGGCTACCTGAAGTACGCAGTCTTCCCCGGCGATGCCGGCATCTTCTCGGTCACGCTGGCGGCGTCGAAGGACGACGCACCGCTGCGCCGCATGATGCAGCCCGAGTCCTTCGAGCGCGCGCTGGCGGCTCTGCCGCCGGTCCAGGATTGGGTGCAGCCCGCGCGTTCCGAGCCCATTACCGAAGTGCGCAACATCGCGGCCCTGCAGAACCGCCGCCGCCGCTTCGTGCGCGACGGCCGCCCGCTGGCGTTGGGTGTTCACGCCGTGGGTGACGCCGCCGTCTGCCAGAACCCCATGTACGGTCGCGGCTGCTCGCTGTGCATGGTGCACGCCTGGTCCCTGGCCGACGTGCTGGACGAGCACGCGGGGGATCCGTACGCCGCCGCTCTGGCCTTCGACGCCGTCACCCGGCGCGAGCTGGATCCCTGGTACGAAGCGGCGGTGATGTCGGACCGGGACGCGCGAGAGGTGGCGGCCGCCCAGCGCCGCGGCGACCCGTCCAGCCTGGACGACAAGCCCGACCCGAGCGCGCCGGTGGACCCGCGGGCGTTCATGCGCTCGGTGATCCAGGAGGGCCTCTTCCCGGCCATGACCCTGGACCTGGTGGTCCTGCGCGCCGTGGTGCGGGCGGTGAACCTGCTGGACCCGCCGCAGTCCCTGATGGGCAACCCCGACGTGATCGGCCGCGTGCTGGCCGTGTGGCGCGACCGCGAGAAGCGCGAGCGTCGCCAGCAGGAGCTGGGCCCGCAACGCGACGAGATGCTCCGCATCCTCGACGCCGCCTGACTGCACCCAGTGCCACTCCTGCATTCGGGGACGTTCCTGCATAACTGCATTGAGGGTCACACCTGGCCCCAGGACTGACCCTCAATGCAGTTATGCAGGAACGTCCCCGAATGCAGGAGTGGCACTGGGTGCAGTCAGGCGGCGTCGAGGATGCGGAGCATCTCGTCGCGTTGCGGGCCCAGCTCCT
>JAFDET010000042.1 GCA_019310195.1 Deltaproteobacteria bacterium | reverse complement strand
TGACCAGGACCTGTCTCGTCTTCGACGCCCCCCGGATGTCTCCAGACGGCCCCTCGCAATGACGAGGAACTCCGCGAAGCCGTATGTCCTTGGAAGGAATGGCACGCCGGGACGAATTCGGGGAGAAGATCAGTGCAATCGGGCTCAGCCCGATCGCCAATCCCGCTGAACGCTACCGCTGTGGGCCCCATGGAGCCCCCCTGGGCACCACACCGGACGGCCCCAACGGCCCAATACGGCTCCTTGACAGTGGGCGCCCTTGTCATCGCCCCCGCGACGTCGCAGTCTCGTGGCATGCCTGCCCCCCTCGAAGGTATCCGTGTCGTCGAGATCGCGAGCTTCGTCGCAGCCCCGGCGTGTGGCGCCCTGCTGGCCGACCTCGGCGCCGACGTCATCAAGGTCGAAGTGCCCTGGGGCGAGATCTATCGCCACAGCCTGCCGCGCTTCGCCGGCTACGACAGCGACTTCGCCGGCTCGCCGCACTTCCACATGGACAACCGCGGCAAGCGGTCGCTCGCCGTCGATCTCGCGCTGCCGCAGGCCGTCGACGCGCTGGCCAGAGTGATCGATGGCGCGGACGTGGTGCTCACGAACATGCTCCCCGAGCGCCAGGCGAAGTTCGGACTCGATCCGGAAACGCTTCTGGAGAGGCATCCGCATCTCATCATCGCGCGCCTCTCGGGCTACGGGACGGAGGGCGAGGAGGCCAACGAGCCGGCCTTCGACTACTCGAGCTACTGGGCGCGCACGGGCCTGATGGACCAGCTGCACGAGCCGGACGCGCCGCCGCCCTTCCAGCGGCCGGGGATGGGCGACCACTCCGCGAGCCTCTCGCTCGCGGTCGGGATCCTCGCAGCGCTGCGCACGCGCGATCGCGACGACAAGGGCCAGGTGATCGACGTGTCGCTGCAGCACACCGGCTTCTACATCGAGGGCAACGACGCTGCGGTCACACTGGTCACCGGCGAGTCGCCGCCGCGTCACGACCGCCGCGAGGCCCGCAATCCGCTCTGGAACCACTACCCGTGCGGCGACGGCCGCTGGCTCTTCCTCGTGATGATCGAGTCCGACCGCTACTGGCGGACCTTCATCGAGGCCATCGGACAGCCCGAGCTGGCCGCGGACGAGCGTTTCGCGTCCGCCGTGCCCCGCTACCAGAACTCGAAGGAGCTGATCCAGCGGCTCGACGAGGTGTTCGCGACGAGAAGCCTGGACGAGTGGACCGAAGCACTCAGCGGGAAGCGACTGATCTGGGCACCGGTTCGGACCGTCGCCGAGGCGGTGGCGGATCCGCAGGCCGAGGCCAACGGAAGCTTCCCGACGGTCGTGCATCCCGAGTGGGGCGAGTTCCGGACCGTCGCCCCGCCTCTGCGCATGAGCGGCCACGACATGCCGGGGACCGCTCCCGCACCGGCGCTCGGCGCCGACACGCTCGCCCTCCTGACCGAAGCTGGCGTGGACGACGAGACGATCGCATTGATCCTGGCGGCGGTGGGCTAGCGGGCGGGCTCCCTCTCCGCGCGGCATGGGGCAGCGCGAGCGCTTCTGAGGGAGGAGTTCCTACGTGAGTGAGCTGCTTCGGCTTCTGGCCGCCTTGTCGGTTCTCGTACCGGGCCTGGCGTCCGGCCTGCCCGCCTTTCCGGGGGCCGAGGGGTATGGCTCCGACACGCCCGGCGGCCGGGGAGGCCGGGTCTACGTCGTGACCGATCTTCAGGGACGCGGACCGGGCAGCCTGCGCAGCGCCATCAAGGCCCGCGGGCCGCGAATCGTCGTCTTCGCCGTGAGCGGCACCTACGAAGGACCGTTGGTGATCCGAGAGCCGTACCTCACCATCGCCGGTCAGACCGCACCGGGTGACGGCATCGCCATCCACGGCGCCGAGAGCGGGGCGCTCGAGATCAAGACCCACGACGTCGTGATCCGGCACATCCGCTTTCGGAGCGGCCCCCCCGACACGCCCGACACGGTGCGCCTGGGGGCCGAGGCCCACCACGTCGTCCTCGATCACTGCTCCATCAGCTGGGGCGTCGATGAGAATCTGGCGGTCGGCGGTCACAGCAACACGATCCAGTGGTCGATCATCTCAGAGGGACTTCGGTCCAGCACCCACAAGGCGGGTGATCACAGCATGGGATCGCTGCTCGGGGCGGGCAACGTGAGCGTTCACCATTCCCTGTACGCCCACAACAATGCGCGAAACCCGCGGATCGGCGGCAGGAGCGCGACCGTCGATTTCGTCAACAACGTGATCTACAACTACGGAAGCGCGATCAGCCGGATCAGCGGCGGCTCCGGGCTGAAGGTCAACTTCATCGGGAACTCGGTCGTCAAAGGGCCCGACAGCGGAACCCCACCGGTCCTGGCGATCCGGCAGAAGCATCCCGTTTCGATCCATGCGCAAGGCAACGCCAAGCCGGCCTCGGTCAAGCTCATTTCGAGCGGCCGGGCGCACATGCTGGCGCCCCGACGACACGCCGCGCCCGAGGTCACGGTCCTGTCCGCCCAGGACGCCTACGCGCAGGTCCTGGCTCACGCGGGAGCTTCGTTGCCCCGGCGGGACGCGGTCGATGCCCGCATCGTTCGAAGCGTGCTGGATCGCGGTGGCTCGCTGATCGACGACCCGAGCCAGGTCGGCGGACTGCCCGAGTTGGCTTCGGAGCGATCCGAGCGATGCGACCGGAGATCTCGACGGCAACGGCTACACGAACATCGAGGACTTCATCAACCACGATGCGCCGTGGACCGGCGGGCCGCTCACCGAGCCCCGCTGAGTCCTGGCACGCCGGGAGGGATTCGGGGAGAAGGGCAGTGCGATCGGGCTCAGCCCGATCGCCAATCCCACCGAACGCTACCGCTCTGCAAAAGGTGACATCTTGCCTCAACCCTCGGGACCCCGCGCCTCTATTCGACTCCTGGTCGAAGGCATGCTCGGACGTGACGCAACCAGGCGTGGAGACAGCTCGGGTCTGGGCACTGCTCGCGTTGACGGGGCGGCGGCTACCTGGCAAGATTCGTTCGCCATGGCTCCCCGGCCCGCTTCCTTCCTGCTGTTCCGCCTGCGAAGGGATGGGTACAAGTTCGTCGGGGGCCTCCGTGCCTCGCCGCACGTCCGCTGGGCCGCGCCTGTATATGGCCCCTTTCAGGCGGTTGCGTATGCGGAGGCGGCGAGCCAGCAGGCGCTCACAACGTGGATCGAGTCACTGCGCGAACTGCCGGAGATTTCCGATCTGGACGCGCGTGCGGTCAAACCGATTCCGGAAGACCACGAGTTAGGTGATTTCCACGTGAGCGGTCCCGAGCGCAGCGTCCTGCTGATCGACGTCGACTACCGCGAGGAGAAGGAACGCGTGGTTACGTTGAAGCTTCGGGAAGTTCCCGGAGTGGTGTTCGCGAGGGCGATGTGGGGTCCGGCGGACGTGATCGCGATCGTCGAAGCCCCGGATCACGAAGCGATGCGCAATCTCATCTGCGACAGGGTGAAGGTACTGGCGGGCGTCCGCTCCAATACGACGCTCTACTGCTACCCCGACTCCGACTGAGGCACGGATGAACCTCTCGGCCCGGCCCGGGTTCGTTCCGTTCGACCGTGGAGCGCTCGGGCGCTCCATCCCCGATCGTTTTGTGAGTCAGGTCCGGAGTCACGGTGATCGTAGCGCCGTGGAGGTCGATGGCCGTGCCATCGACTACCGGGACCTGAATGCACGTGCGAACCAGATCGCCCACGCGTTGCTCTCCAGCGGATCGGATGGCCGTCCGGTCGCGCTGATCGCAGACTACGACATCCCCCTGATCGCCGGTCTGCTGGGCATCTTGAAGTCGGGAGTTCCATTCGTCCCCCTGGATCCCTCCTTTCCGGTCCCACGAAGCGAGTCCATTCTGTCGGACGCTCGCTGCGGGCGGATCTTGTGCGATGTCGCTCATCGTCCGCTGGCGCAAGAGCTTGCAGGAAGCGAGCTGCGCGTTGTCGGCATGGAAGATGCCCGAGGCGATGAGGGCGATCCCGATCTCGAGATCTCGCCGCACGCCGACGCCTACATTCTCTACACCTCTGGCTCCACGGGCCGGCCCAAGGGAGTCGTCCAGAGCCATCGCATCGTTCTGCACAACATCCTCAAGTACACCAACAACCTCGCCGTCGATCACGAGGACCGCTGGTCCCTGCTGTTCTCGCTGTGCTTCGGCGAGGCGATGAACGACGCGTTCTCGGCGCTGCTCAACGGCGGGGCGGTCTGCCTTTACGATCTGAGGAAGCGGGGTGCGACAAGACTGGCCGACTGGATCGCGCGGGAGCGGATCACCGTCTATCACTCGGTGCCCGGCGTCTATCGAAGGATGCTGGACGGATCCGCACCCGAAGGGGGCTTCCCGCACCTGCGGGCGGTCGTCATGGGTGGAGAGCCCGTCCACCGCGCCGACGTCGATCTCCATCGCGAACGTTTCGCTTCCGACTGCGTGCTCGTCAACGCTTACGGGTCGACCGAGACCAAGCTGATCCGACAGTATGTGCTCGATGGCCGGACGGAAGTCCGCGACGGCTGCTTGCCCGTGGGCTACCCGGTAGAGGACACCGAGGTCGTCATCCTGGACGCGCAGGGCAAAGAGATGAGCGCGGGCCAGGAGGGCGAGATCGCGGTGCGGAGCGGCTTCTTGGCCCGCTACTGGACCCCATCGCTCTCGGACGATCGCTTCTCACAGCTTGCGGACGGGCGGCGTCAGTTTCGAACGGGTGACCTCGGCCGGCTGGACGACGATGGCTGCCTACACCACCTGAGTCGGATCGACGACCAGGTCAAGATCCGCGGCCATCGGATCGAGCCCGCCGAGGTGGAGGCGGCGTGTCTCGGGCTGGACTCCGTCCGCGAGGCCGTGGTGAACGCCGTGGATTCCGGAGGGCCGGATGCGCGTCTCGTGGCCTACCTCGTGACGCAGGGTGACCCACCTGCCGGCGGAGCGCGCCTGCGCCGGTCGCTTGCGAAGCGGCTTCCCAGTTTCATGATCCCGAGCCAGTTCGTCTTTCTCGATTCCCTCCCCCTCACCCTGACGGGCAAGGTAGATCGTCGCGCGCTGCCCGCGCCGGATGTGGGACCTGGACCCGCCCTCGCCGAGCCCATGAAGCCAACGGCCCGTCGCGTGGCTCAGATCTGGGAATCGGCCCTCGATCTCCCCGCCGTGGGGCAGGACGATGACTTCTTCGCGCTCGGAGGGGACTCGCTGGCGGCGGTATCGATCGTGGTGGGGATCGAGCAGGCCTTCGGAAGGCGCTTCTCGTACTCGGTCCTCGTTGAGAAACCCACCGTGCGCGAGCTGGCTGCCGTCCTTGACGGTCACGACGAGGCATCCCGCTGGACCCCCCGAACCGAAAGGCTCGTCGAACTGATGGCGAGCGGCGAGAAGACGCCCTTCTTCTGCGTACACCCCAACTCGGGAAGCGCGCTTGGCTACATGGCTCTCGCACGCGAACTCTCGGGGAGGCGCCCGGTCTATGCCTTCCAGGCCCGCGGGCTGAACGGCGTCGATCCTCCCCACCGCCGGATTGAGGACATGGCTTCCGACTATCTCGAGGAGCTCCTGGTCGTGCAGCCAACGGGCCCCTATCTGCTGAGTGGGCGCTGCAACGGTGGGATCATCGCCTACGAGATGGCCAGGCAGCTGCAGCGCCAGGGGGAACGGGTGGCCCTCCTTGTGATCGTCGAAGAACTCGACCCTCCCAATCTGATTTCCAAGAATCGGCTGCTCCGAGCCCTGGCGCCCCTGGGGCGAGTGCACGGGCGACTCCTCGGGATGTCGTCCGGCGAGCTCGAGCGTGAGCGCGATCTGCCTGCCGGGAGTCGCTATCGCGTGAAGGCGGTCTTCCAGTCCCTTTACCGCGCTCGTAACCGCTACGCGACCGAACCCTACCCGGGCCGCGTGGCACTCGTCCTGGCCGACAACACCGAAGAGGACGGCGTCCCGCCGGCCGTGCACCGCTGGCGCACCTGCGTGGCCGGAGAACTCGAGTGGATCGTAGCCTCCGGCAGCAACCACTGGACGCTTCTGGAAGACCCCTACGTAGCCGACGTGGCAAGCCGCCTCGACGCTCTCCTCGACCAGGCAGAGGAGAGCTGCGATCCGTAGCGCGGCAATACCCGGGCGTCGGGTTCCCGGCGCCCCGGGGAGGGCTCGGGGACAAGGCTTCGAGAACCGGGCCATGGCCGGGTTCCCAGTCCATTGGAACGCTCCGAGGTGGGCCCCCACCCACGGCTTGGAAAGCAGAACCTCGGCCTCAGGCGGGCCGGTGCTCGGACGCACCCCGCTGTCGTGCTCGTATCGGTCCAGGGCCTCAGCCATGCTCTACTCGATGAACCGGATGGGCGGCCGCCGCGCAGGGCAACGCGGGGCGAGCCCGCGGCGCTGGCCTACCTTCGGCGCCCATGCCCCCCCGCCATCAGGCATCCGGACGCTTCGGCCTGGGCCTCGCGTTGGCCTCGTGCACCATGCTGATGTGGGGCGTGCTGCCGCTGATCCTCCAGGGTGTGCTGAGGGACCTGGACCCGGTCACGCTGACCTGGTTTCGCTTCTCGTTCGCAACCGTGGTGCTGGGAATCGTGCTGCGCTCGCGCGCGGCGCTGCCTCGCCTGAGCGGGCTGGGCTCCCGGCGTCTGGGACTGCTGCTCTTGGCCACGGTCTTCCTGGCGGGCAACTACATCGCGTACCTGCTGGGCCTGGACCGAACCAACGCGCCCAGCGCGCAGGTCCTGATCCAGGCCGCGCCGCTGCTGCTGGCCCTGGGCGGAATCTTCGTGTTCCACGAGCGCTTCGCGCCGCTCCAATGGCTGGGGCTGGGCGTCCTGCTGCTGGGCATGGGCGGCTTCTTCGCCGACCAGCTGCGCAGCCTGGTCGAGGGGATCGACCGCTACGTGTCGGGCGTAATCTGGATCGGCGTCGCTTCCGTCACCTGGGCCGTCTACGGACTGGCGCAGAAGCAGCTTCTGCTCTGGCTCCCCTCCCAGGGCATCATGCTCTGCATCTTCGCCGGGGGTGCGCTGATCTTCGCGGGGGGCGCGGCGCCGCTGAAGCTTGCGGGCCTCGACGGGGTCGGCTGGCTGCTGCTGGTGCTCTCCTCCGGCAACACCCTGCTGGCCTACGGCACGTTCGCCGCGGCATTGGAGCACTGGGAGGCCTCGCGCGTGTCTGCGGTGATCGCGCTCACGCCCCTGGCCACCCTGGCCTTCACGGCCGCAGCCGCGATCGTCTGGCCGCAGCACGTGGACGCGCGCGTCGTGACGCCGGGCGCGCTCATCGCCTCGGCCGTGGTGGTGGTGGGCTCGCTGCTGGTGGCTCTGGGCGGGCGCCGCGCGCGGCCGGATCAGGTGTCGGCGAGGTAGGCGCGGTCCACGTAGTCGCGGACCATGCGCCGCGCGCTGAAGCCCAGCGCCCCGGCGCGGATCGAGGCCTTCATCTGCCGCACCCAGGCGCGCGGGATGCCATCGGCATCGCGCTCGTAGAAGAGCGGGATCACCTCGTGCTCCAGGATGTCGAGCAGCGCCTGGGCATCGCGGTCGTCCTGGGCCTCGACGTTGTCGTCCACCTCGCCGGAGATGGCCCAGCCGTGAGTTCCGTCGTGGGCCTCCGCCCACCAGCCGTCCAGCACGCTGATGTTCAGCACGCCGTTCATGGCCGCCTTCATGCCGCTGGTTCCGCTGGCCTCCAGCGGCGGCCGCGGCACGTTCACCCAGACGTCGCAGCCGCTCACCAGATGGCGCGCCATGCGCAGGTCGTAGTCGTGCAGGTAGGCGATGTGCTCGCCCACCAGCGGCGCACCCCGAGTCTCGAAGAGCTGCTGCACTACGCGCTTTGCGCCGTCGTCTGAAGGATGGGCCTTGCCGGCCATCAGGAACTGCACGTCGCGCGAGCCGCGCAGCAGGCGCAGCGCCCGCGGAAGGTCGCGGCTCAGCAGGTGCAGGCGCTTGTAGGTGGCCAGGCGGCGGGCGAAGCCGATGGTGAGGTGGTCGGGATCGAAGGCACGCGAGGCCATGGCCACGTAGTCGGCCGATTCGCCTCGCGCCAGCCGGTCCAGGGTCGCGCGCTGGTGCACGTATTCCACCAGCCCGGCCCGCAGCTCGCAGCGAATCCGCCAGAGCTCTTCGTCCGGAACGTCGGCGATCTTGGCCCAGGTGTCGGGCGCCAGGCTGCGCGACTCCCAGCCCGGGCCCAGCTGCGCGTCGAGCAGACGCCGGATCGGCTCCGCCATCCAGGTGGGCAGGTGGACCCCGTTGGTGACGTGGCCAATGGGCACGTCATTCTCCTTGCTCACGCCGAAGACGGGCCGCCAGATGCTGCGCGCCACGCCGCCGTGCCGGCGGCTCACGCCGTTGCGGGCACGACTGACGCGCAGGCCCAGGGCGGTCATCCCGGGCGGCTCGTCCCGGTTGCCGGGATCGACCCGGGCCAGGCCCAGGATCCGCTCCCAGTCGACCCCGAGTCGTTCATCCAGCCCGCTGAAGACGCGTTGCATCTGTTCCGCCGGGTAGGTCTCGTTGCCCGCGGGCACCGGCGTGTGGGTGGTGAAGACGGTCCGTGCCCGCGCGGCCTCCAAGGCCTCGTCGAACGACGCCCCACACGCCACGTCCGCCGCCGCCAGCTCCAACGGCGCCAGGGCGGGATGGCCCTCGTTCAGGTGCAGCACGCCCGGCTCGACTCCCACGGCGCGCAGCGCGCGCACGCCACCGATTCCGAGCAGCGCGTACTGAGCCAGCCGCGTGTCGCGGTCGCCCACGTACAGGCGCGAGGTGATCCAGCGATCGACCGGATCGTTCTCCGGCAGGTCCGTGTCCAGCAGGAAGAGCGGCACGCGACCCACGGCGAAGCGCCAGATCTGGGTCGCCACCTGGCGCCCGCGGATCGGAACGTGGATCACCAGGGGTTCCAGACCGTCGCGCGTCACCAGGGCGCCGGGCAGCCGGGGCGGGTCGCTCTCGACCCAGTACTCGTGCTGCCAGCCCGAGATGTCCATGCGCTGGCGGAAGTAGCCCTGGCTGTAGAGCAGGCCGACGGCCACCAGCGGCAATCCGGAATCCGAGGCGGCCTTGAGCAGATCGCCGGCCAGCACGCCCAGCCCGCCGGCGTAGACCGGAAGCGACCCGTGCACGCCGTACTCCGCGCACAGGAAGGCGACCGGCCGCTCCGGGTCGATGCCCTCTACCTGGGGAGGCCGGGAGCACTCCACCGCGATGCACTCTTCCAGGGAGTAGGCCTGCTGGATGAGTGTGCGGTCGGCCGCGGCGCGCTCCAGCGCCAGGGTGGGCGCCTCCTGGAGCAGCCGCACCGGATTGTGGCCACACACCTCCCAGCGGTCGGCGTCCACGGCCGCGAAGAGGTCGGATCCCCCCAGCGTCCAGCACCAGCGGTAGTTGAAGGCCATGCGAGCCAGAGGAGCCAGCGCCGACGGCAGCCGGGCGGCGAGCTGGTCCGCCGCCTGTCTCAGGTCTTCTGCTCCCCGCACCGCGTCGGCCATGGATTCCTCGGAGTCTGATGTGTCGAAACCGCTTGCGAGGTCGCCCAGCCGACATACGATCTGAGCGGCTGAAGCGATCATACGCTGTCCGAACCCCATCTCAATCAAGACCCGAACCCACACGAGGCAGACACCCGTGGAGAAGAACACCCCCGCGCAGCTCGAGGAACGCGCTTACCATATCTGGGAGCGCGCAGGCCGTCCCCATGGCCGGGCCCTGGAGCACTGGCTTCAGGCCCAGACGGAAGTCAACGTCGACGCACCCGCGGAGAAGCCCAAGCGCCGCACGCGCAAGGCTGCGAGCAGCAAGGCCAAGACGACCCGCGGCAAGACCGGGACCGCCCGAGCCAAGGCGGCCAGCGCCAAGGCAGAGCCGGCCAAGGCGAAGCCCAAGAAGGTCGCCAAGAGCGACAGCGCAACCCGCAAGGCGGGCACCCGCCGCAAGCGCACTGCGCCCCGGGCGTAGTCCCATCCCGAGAGCGACCCCAACCAGCCGTCGGGAGAGGTGCAGCTTGGGGCCGATTCAGGCTTCGGGCTGCTCGAAGATGCCGAGGCTTCCCTCGCTCTCGACCACCAGCAGAATGGCGCGGGGCTCGAGGGTGACCTCTTCGTCCAGGATGAGCGGGGGACGTTCCGAAAGCGCCTGCCCCTCGCCGCGGTCCACCTCGAAGCGCACCTGCACGCGGTGGGGGCCGGGCGGCACGCGGAACTCCTGGAACACGTAGGCGGGCCGGTCGCCGCGAGCGCCGGCGGTGTGCACCTGGCCGTCGAATACGGAAGTGCCGTCCACGGCGACCCGCAGACGGAACGGCACCATGCCGCCCTCGCAGATCTCACTCTGGCGCATGTGGGGCGGCAAGGCGGCGAGCTCTTCTTCGCTGGGCGTGCGGCACTTCTCGACGCGCTCTCCCACGGTCCGCCAGGAGAGGCGGATCACCGCCTCATCGCTCGACTCCTGCTGGTACGGCAACGCCGTGCAGTACACCAGCCCCGCCGTGAGACCCACGGCGACGAGCGCGGCGAAGCCCTGAGTCAGCGGCTTCACAACGCCTGCCTCGCATCGGGCTCGCACTCCGTGTCGATCTCGATCCCGTCCTCGCCCACCGCGTTGTCCAGCTCCGCCACATCGCGGCGGAACTCGGCCAACGCACCCAGCACCACCCGACGCTCGCCCTCGCCGGCGTACGCCACGCGGATGCGCCGGCGGTCGACGCTCTCGCGAAGCTCGGCCTCCCGGCCGTGGTAGAGGCGCTCCTCGAGCCAGCGGGGCCCCTCGCGGCTCCAGCAGTCCCGCGGCGGGCAGCTGGCGATCAGGACCCCGCCCGCGCCCGCGCGCAGCAGGAACTCGACCACGGAGGTGTGGAGGTTGCCGATGCAGATCACCGGGAAGATGCGCGCGCCCTGCACCTCGGCCTGACCGGCGAGCCGGCCCGCGCCGCGGGCGCAGGCGATCAGGACCACGTCCTTGGGGCCGATGCTCTGCTCGGCGATGAAGGCGCGGATCTCCGTCAGCTCGTCGCGCCCGGTCCGGTCCGGAGGCCCGACGATCATGGGCGCGCACGAGGCCGAACAGATGCCGCAGCTCACGCAGTAGTCCTCGTTGACCTCCGCCACCTCGCGCGTCGGGTCGTCGTCCACGATCCGGACCATGGCGATGGCCTCGTAGGGGCAGTCGAGGGAGCACTGGGTGCAGCCGGTGCACAGCCGACCGGGCGAGAGCGACGGCTCCGGGCGCTCCTCGGGCGCCGGGCGGCTCCACCAGGGAACCAGGCAGAGCAGCGCGCCGAAGGCCAGGAAGGCCATCCAGGCCTCCACGGGCTGGAGCAGGCGGCTCATGGGTACGAAGAACGCGTAGAACCAGTCCACCTCCACGGTGCCGAGGACCCGGTACAGGTCGGCCTTGGGCCCGAGAGGCGCGGGCCCGATCACGGACGCGCCGAAGAGCAGCAGCGTGGTTCCCCACAGCAGCCCCCGGGGCGGCAGCAGTGCCGGCCGGGACTGGCGCGAGACGTGGATCCACAGGACCAGCGCGACGCCGACGGGCAACGCGATGTGCAGGAAGAGATTGAGGAAGAAGAACGCGCCCGGGATCGGCCGGTCGCCCACGAAGGTGCGGCTGATGGGCTCGGAGAAGATGGGCAGCGCGTCCAGCAGGCGGGCGCCTTCCACCGCCAGCAGCTGGGCCTGGTCGTCCCAGAGCATCACGTAGCCGGTCCAGCCCGAGGCGAACGTCAGGAAGAAGAGGATCACCCCGGACACCCAGGCCAGGGTGCGGGGACCCCAGCTGCGGCCCTGGACGAAGATCCGGAAGGAATGGAGCAGGCCCGCCACGATGGCCAGGTCGGCGGCGTAGCGGTGCAGGGCACGCATCCAGCTTCCGGCCCACACCTGCTCGTTGATGCGGACCATGGACTCGTAGGGCGAGCCGATCCGGTAGAAGAGCAGCAGGTAGACGCCGGTCACCAGCATCAGCAGGAACGCCAGAACCACCAGGGTTCCGGAGTGATAGAGGGGGTTGTAGCGCCAGGTGTAGAGGCGGTTGAGGGCGGCGTCAGCCGCGGCGAGGGGCCTGCGACCCCACTCGCGCAGGTAGTGGGAAGATCTCGAAATCATGAATCTGGGGCTTCAAAGATCATATTATCATGATAATATTTTGCCGCTCGTGCTGCTGTCACAGACCGGCAAGTATGCCCTCAGGGCCTCGATCTATCTCGCGGAGCAGGGATCCGACGAGCCGATCCGCGTAGGGGAGATCGCCGCCGCGCTCGACGTTCCGCGCAACTACCTGTCCAAGATCCTCCACCGGATGGCCCGCGAAGGCGTCCTGGTCTCCGAGCGAGGCCCCCGCGGCGGCTTCCGGCTGGCGACCGCACCGGAGAATCTGTCGGTGGCCCGGGTGGTGGGCACCGTGGACCCGGGGCTGCTCGACCGGAAGTGCCTGCTGGGGCGCGCCGAGTGCAGCGACGCCGATCCGTGCCCCGCGCACGAAACCTGGCAGGACCTGGCGCAGCGCATCGAGAGGTTCCTGTCCGGAACCTCGGTGGCGGATCTGTTGCAACGGCCGGGCAGAGAAGTATTCGAGTTACCGAAGGCATCCGCTGCGGCCGGGCGGCGTTAGCCCCCCGGCCGCGCAATCAGGAGGATCTTCATGGTCGATTCCGATCCGCGTTCCACGGACCAACCCGGGGCTGGCGGGGGCGGTGACGCGCCCGAGGAGATCCCGCTGGGCCAACGCCTGCTCGACAACTGGGTGTTTCTCCTCATCAGTTGCCTGGTGATCTTTTTTGTCTTCTACACCGGCTGGGGTCTCGTCGAGATCACGTCGCTCAGCGACGCCCCCCTGCCCTGAACTGCCTGAAGCGAGGATCGCATGTATCACAGCGGAATCGAGTCACCCAAGGGAGTCTGGTGGAAGCCGGCCCACGGCGGCGAGAAGGTCTGGGCCGCGATCGCCTTCGCCTGGTGCATCGTGCTCTTCGCCATGATGCCTCTCTGGCACGTACGCGGCGGCCAGAACCCGGCGGGCATCCGGCATCGGGTCGAGCCCGAGCGCTATCGCGAGCGGGTCACGGAGTTCATCCAGCAGTACCAGGTCGGAGAGGAGAAGGGCATCCCGGTGGTGGCACCGCCCCCGGGCAGCCATGTCTACATTCAGGCCCAGATGTGGCGCTGGACGCCCGTGCTGCGCCTGCAGCAGGGCGTCGAGTACATCGTGCACCTCTCATCGGTCGACATGAACCACGGGTTCAACCTGTACCCGCTGAACATCAACTTCCAAGTCGTGCCCGGCTACGACTACGGACTGAAGATGACGCCCAGCGAGCCGGGTGAGTACAAGATCATCTGCAACGAGTTCTGCGGTGTGGGGCACCACCTGATGGTCGGGAAGATCATCGTGGAGCCGCGTCAGGCCGCTTCGCTGGAAGGGGGTGCGCAATGAGCGCCGACGCACGCACATGTCCGACCACCGGACTTCGGATCTACCGGGCCGCCGACTCCCTGATCCAGGCCAACGCCGTTGCGGCAACCGTCGCGCTCCTGGTCGGAGGGGTGGCCGCCATCCTGGTGCTGCTCACCCGCTGGCAAGCCGTGCACCTGCTCGACGTGGTGTGGTTCTACCGGATCCTCACCGTGCACGGCATGACCATGCTGATCTTCTTCATCATCTTCTTCGAGATGGCGGTGCTCTACTTCGCGGGCGCCGTACTTCTCAACGCACGCGTGCCAGCACCCAAGGTGGGCTGGACTGCGTTCGCACTGATGGTGGTGGGGGCGCTCATGGTCGAGTGGCAGATGTTCACGGGCAAGGCGGACGTGCTCTTCACGTCCTACGTGCCCCTGCGCGCCGAGCCGCCGTTCTATCTGGGCGTGATCCTGTTCGCCGTGGGCGCACTCACGGTAACGGGTCACTTCTTCGCCATCCTGGTCTACGCCAAGCGCGAGCGCACCTACGAGGGCTCCTGGCCGTTGGTGGTGTTCGGCGCCGTCACGGCGGCAATCATCGCGGCGGCAACCCTGCTCCACGGCGCCGCCGTCTACATCCCCACGCTGCTCTGGTCCATGGGGCTGATCAACATCGACGCCCAGTTCTACCGGCTGGTCTGGTGGGGCCTGGGCCACTCGTCCCAGCAGATCAACGTCGCCGCCATGGTGGCGATCTGGTACCTGCTGGCGGCGCTGACCGTAGGCGGCGTGGTGCTGAGCGAGAAGCTGAGCCGCGTGGCCTTCGGGCTCTACATCATGTTCATCTCGATGGCGTCGGCCCACCACCTGCTGGTGGATCCGGGCATGGGCCCAAGCTGGAAGATCTGGAACACCAGTTACTTCATGTACATGGCGGTCCTGGCCAGCATGATCCACGGGTTCACCGTGCCGGCGGGAATCGAGGCAGGCCAGCGACTCCGGGGTGTGACCCAGGGCATGTTCGGCTGGCTGCGCCGGGCGCCGTGGGGCGATCCGGGCTTCAGCTCCATGGTGTTCTCGGTGGTGGTCTTCGGGTTCATCGGCGGCATCACCGGCGTCACCTTCGGGACCGAGCAGATCAACATCATCGCCCACAACACGCTGCGGATTCCCGGGCACTTCCACTCCACGGTGGTGAGCGGTACGGCGATGGCGTTCATGGGCATCACCTACTACGTAATCCCGCTGATCTTCCGGCGCGAGATCGCCTTCTACAAGCTGGCCCAGATCCAGCCCTACGTGTTCGCGCTCGGCATGGTGATCTTCTCGGTGGCCATGACGTTCGCGGGCACGTTCGGCGTGCCGCGGCGACACTGGGACATCACGTTCACGGGAGCGCCCTTCCAGGTGCAGTTCTCGCCGGCGGTAGACCTGCTGATCGGCGTGACCGCGGTCGGCGGCCTGATCGCGGCGGCCGGGGGCGGCATCTACATCCTGGTGACCGTGGTCTCGGTCTTCTTCGGCAAGAAGTTGGCGCCCGATGACAGCGGGCTGGGCGCAACGGGGCGCGGCCTGCCGCTGGGGATCACCCATCCCCCGCGCGCACTGACCCAGGCCGAGCAGGAGTCGGAGCTGCCGTCGACGAGGCTGGGGAGCGTACCCGGCACGATGGTCCTGGTGTTGGTCTTCCTGGCTACCTTCATCGCCTACTACTTCGTGAACTGGAAGCTGCTCTCCGTGGTATGGAAGGTCGGCTGAGATCCGGAGAATCCATCGCCGTCGTCACGCTGGGCATCCTGCTCGGCGTGACGGCGGGCTGGTGGGCCTTGGCGCTCTGGCCACTCCCCAGTGACACGCCGGAGTGGCTGACCCGCACACGGTCGGTCTGCTTCAACACCACCGAGAACGGACTTCCGGATGCCTCGGGCTGGATCCTGCTGATCGGGCAGCCCATGGGGATGGTGGCGGTCCTGATGGCCGGCTGGGGCGAGTCCGTGCGGCGTGGTCTGCGCGGCCTGGCCGCAAGCGGCCCGGGCCGGGCCCTACTGATCGGCGTGGCGGCGAGCGTGGCACTGGGCGTCGGAGCGGCGGGCGTACGCGTGGTGTCGGCGACGGGCGCCGGGCCCTGGCGGATCGCCGACGGGCTTCCCCCGGCTACCTACCCGCGCCTCGACTGGGACGCCCCGCCGCTGGGCCTGGTCGATCAGTTCGGCGAGACGCTCGACCTGGAGCGCCTGAAGGGGCGACCGGCTCTGGTCACATTCGCCTTCGGTCAGTGCGGAACCATCTGCCCCATGATCGTGCGCGACGTCCTCGAGACCCAGGCCCGGGTGCGCCGCAAGGCCGAGGCCGGCGAGGTGGACGCCGAGCGGATCCCGCGCGTGGTGGTGGTGACGCTGGACCCCTGGCGCGACACGCCCTCGCGGCTTTCCTACCTGGCCGAGTTCTGGAAGATCGGCGAGGACGGCTACGTGCTGTCGGCCGGCGTGGACGACGTAACCCGGGTGCTCGACGCGTGGAACGTGGCGCGGGACCGCGACCTGGATACCGGCGACGTCCTCCACCCCCTGCTCACCTACGTGCTGGACGCCTCGGGACGCATCGCCTTCGCCAGCAGCGGCGGCGTCGCCGCCCTGACCGAGCTGGTGGACCGCTCCTAGGCGCCGGACCTCAACCGCGCCTCTTGCGCGGCCGATGGGGGGGGGCGGAGACCCCGCCCATGGATTGCCCGCGCTGTGGCCACAGCCAGATCTTCGAGGGCAACGCCGAGTGCGAGCGCTGCGGCGTGATCTTCGCGCGCCTTCGCCGGGAGGAAGCCTCGCAGACGGAGGCTCCCGACGACTCCGGGCATCCGCCGCTCCAGCCGGACGCCGACGAAGCCTCCATCGATGCCCAGGGCTGGCGCGCCCTGGCGATCGGCGCCGGCCTCGCGGTCGCAACCCAGCTGATCCCGCTGCTCGGCATCCTGGTCGGCTACTTCGTGGTCCTGGCCCACGAGCTGGGTCACACACTGGCGGGCTGGGCCTTCGGCCGACCCTCGCTGCCCGCCTTCGACTTCGTGTACGGCGGCGGTGTGACCGCAACCATGGACGCCTCGAAGGCGCTGCTCCTGCTGATCTACGCGGTGTTGGCCTTCGGCATCTGGATCTTCCGCCGCAACCGCACCAGCCTCGCCCTGGTCGCCGGGTTCGCCGTCCTGCACGCGCTGCTGGTCTGGAATGGAGGCGACCGTGCCGTGATCACGGCCATGGGGCACGGAACCGAGCTGCTGATCGCCGCGCTCTTCCTGCACCGCGCTCTCTCCGGACGAGGCTGCACCCATGCGGCGGAGAGGCCGCTCTACGCCTGGATCGGGCTGCACATCGTGCTGCACGACCTGCGCTTCGCGTGGGGGCTGATGACCAGCGATCTGGCCCGCGAGCTCTACGGCGATGCCAAGGGAGGCGGACACTGGATGGACTTCGACGTCCTCGCCAACCAGGTGTTGCACGTTCCCCTGGAAGCGATGACGGCCGCGTTCTTCGCGGCCTGCCTGGCGACGCCGCTCGTCCCGCTCTTCGCTCACTGGCCGGAGTCGCCGAAGAAGCCCGGCCCGCCGCCGCGGTGGAGGCGGCGCCAGCCACCGCCGCGCATGTGCTTGCGCCGCATGCACTGCAGCGCTTCGCTGCACTCCTGGCTGAGGCCTTCGCGGTTCTCGCGCAGGCAGTGCGCCCGCCCCAGCATGTCGCCCGCGTCGGGGCACAGGCGCTCCAGGTCCGCGGCGCAGTCTTCGTCGAGCCCCTCTCCGGCGAACTCGCGCAACGATCCGCGCAGCTCCTTCAGCGACTCGCGCTGCTCTGGAGTGAGCTGATTGCGAATCGCGATCATGGTGGAGAGCCGATGCTTGTGCAGCGCCACGTCGGCCGCGCCGATGGCGTCGGCCTGGGCCATCACGGCTTCCACGTCCGGCGGATCCTGCATCAGCAGCTCGTGAAGCTCGCCGCGCAGGGAACGAATCTCCTGGTGCAGGGCCGTGCCGCCCTCGTGGGACTCGTCGACGATTCCGCCGATGGCCTCCTGTTGTGCTGCGTCCAGGCCGAGCTGCTCGGCGTGACGCTCCACGAAGCCACCGGGGCCCTGGGGACCCGGGCCGTGAAACGGGGGCCGCGCGTGGCCGACGGCGGCGACGAGCACGCCCCCGACCAGAAGCGCGGCGGCGGCGAGAAGGGTTCGGCGCATGATGATTCTCCTTGTCTCCAGTTCCGCTGCTTTCGACCGCCGAGCCGGCCGATCGGGTTACGGGCCTGCCCGGCTACCCGTCCAGGAAGACGGCGGCGATGGCCGAGTAGTCGTCGGGGAGGTATCCGGCTTCGTTGCCGGACTCCGCGGCCACGTCGCTGCCCAGCAAGAGCTCGGTCTCCCAGGCGCCGGCACGAGCGGACACCGAGCGCGGCGGGTCCGCCGGACTCCAGAGCCCGCTTCCGAGCCAGATCGCGCACACGGCCGCGGCTGTCACCAGGGCCGGCAGCCAGACGCCGCCCCGGCGCGGGCGCGCGTCCAGGCGTTCGCGCAGGCGCGCATCGAAGGCGGCCGCACCCACCTCGTTCATGGCGGGGGGCGCGAAGTCCGCCGCGATGCGCTCCACGAAGGCGCGCTCCTCGGCGTCCAGTCGTACGTCGTCGGTCCGGCTCATGCCTTCGCTCCTTCTTCGGTCTTGCGCAGGTCCGCCAGCGCCAGGCGCAGCTTCGCCAACGCGCGGTGCAGGTGGCTCTTCACGGTGCCCGTGGGCTTGCCCAGCAGCTCGGCCGTCTCGGTGATGGTGAAACCCTCCAGGTGGATCAGCACGAAGCACTCGCGCTGCCGGCGGGTCAGGCCATCCAGGGCGCTGGAGATGCGACGACGCAGGCCCGGGTCGCCGGGCGCCTCCGGGCGCGCGGGCACGAACTCCGGATCGGCCCCGCTGGCCCAGCGCTCGCGCACGCCGCGCCAGCGCCGATGGTCCGCCGCCCGGCGCACCAGGATCCGGTAGAACCAGGTCTCCAGCTTCGCCTCCTCGCGGAAGCGGGGCAGGGCCCGCCAGGCCCGCACGAAGGCGTCCTGGGTGACATCCTCGGCGGCGCCGGCATCGCCCCCCACCAGGCGCCAGGCCAGCCGCACGGCCCGCTCTCGATGCGACGCCACGAAGGCCCCGAAGCGCTCCTCGCGTTCCTGCGAGGCCGCCGCCGAGGCCGGGGCCTCCTGTGCCGCGCCCAGAGCCATGCCGTTCATGATCCCTGTATTGGACGCGGGACGCCGCCCCGGGGTTTACGGCCCGGCGGACGGCGACGGCTCCGCGCGTGTACCCTCCGGTGCGCAAGAGATCGGACCGACTGCCTCGCCGGGAGCCGCCCTGCATCCGCTGGACCTCGCCATCATCAGCGCCTTCGTGATCGCCTCGCTGACGGCCGGGCTGCGGGCCCGGCGCCGGGCCTCGCGCGACCTGGAGGAGTACTTCCTGGCAGGCCGCACCCTGCGCGGCTGGCAGGCCGGGTTCTCCATGGCGGCCACCCAGTTCGCCGCCGACACGCCGCTGGTGGTGACGGGCCTGGTCGCGACCGCAGGCCTCTTCGGCCTTTGGCAGCTCTGGAGCTACGGGCTGGCCTTCCTGCTGCTCGGGTTTCTCTTCGCGCCACTGTGGCGCCGGGCCGGCGTTCTGACCGACGCGGAGCTTGCGGAGGCGCGCTACTCGGGGCGCGGCGCCACCGTGCTGCGTGGGGTGCGCGCCGTGCTCTACGGCGTCGTCTTCAACACGGTGGTGCTGGCCATGGTGCTGCTGGCCGCCACCTTGTTCGCCGCGCCCTTCCTGCTCTGGCACGAGTGGCTTCCGAGCTGGCTCTTCGAGCCGCTGGTCTCGCTGGCCGGCAGCCTGGGAGCCGAAGAGCCGGTGCGCGCAGTCAACGACACGATCTCGCTTGGGCTCGTGGTGCTGTTCGCCCTGGGGTACTCCACCACCGGCGGCCTGCGCGGCGTGGTCTTCACCGACGTGCTCCAGTTCTCGATCATGATGTTGGGCACGGCCGCCTACGCCTTCCTGGCGGTGCGCGCGGCCGGAGGACCGGGCGCCATCGCAAGCCAGGTGGCGGAGATGGGAAGCCAGCGGATCTACAACCTGGGGCCCGAGCCCGGCGCGGCAGGCCTGGTCGCCGTCTTCGCGCTGCAATGGATGCTGCAACGCAATGCCGACGGCACGGGCTATCTGGCCCAACGGGCCATGGCGTGCCGCAGCGACGCCGACGCGCGCCAGGCGGCGGTGTGGTTCGCCTTCTTGCAAGTGGTGCTGAGGAGCTGGCTGTGGGTGCCGCTGGCCCTGGCGCTGCTGGTCCTCTTCCCGCCGGCGCCGGACCTGGCGGCCGACCTGTTCACGCGCGACCGGGAATCCACCTTCGTCCTGGGCATCCGCACGCTGCTGCCCGTGGGCCTGCTGGGGCTGATGATGACCGGCATGCTGGCGGCGCTGGCCTCGACCTTGGACACGCACCTCAACTGGGGTGCGTCCTACCTGTCCAGCGATCTTTACGCTCGGCTGTGGTGCCGGGGCGTGCGCGGGCGCGAGCCGTCTCCGCGCTCCCAGGTCTGGGTGGCGCGCCTCAGCGCGGTACTGCTGGTGGTACTGGCCGCGGCGCTCGTGCCCCGGCTCGGCTCGATCCAGGCGGCCTGGAAGGCGACCCTCGTGCTGGGCGCCGGCATCGGCGCCGTCACCGTGCTGCGTTGGATCTGGTGGCGAATCACGGCCTGGGGCGAGCTGGCGGCGCTCGCCGCCTCCTTCGCATTCGCGCCGCTGGCGTTGGCGCTGCTGGGCTCCGAGGTGGCGCAGATGCTGGGCGGCGCGGCGGTGGGCACCCTGGCTGCGGTGAGCGTCTCGCTGCTGGGGCCGCAGACCGACCCGGAGGTGCTGGAGCGCTTCGTACAGAAGGTGCGGCCGCCCGGCTTCTGGGGCCCGTGGGGCGACGGCGCAAGCCGCGCCGAGCTGGGCCGGTCACTCCTGGCCGCCGCCGCCGCAGGGACCAGCCTGTTCGCCGCACTCCTCGCCGGGCTGCGCATGCTGGCACCGAGCCCCGACGGCGCGGGGCTGCCGGCGACCCTGGGACTGGTCGCGCTGGCGGTGGCGGCCCTGCCCGGGTGGCTGCCCGTTCTGCGCAAGCGCTGAGCCGGACACGGCCGGCTGTGCCAGAATCGCCGCATGGCCAACGCTTCTCGGGGAACCCACTTCGTCGCGATCATCGGCGGCGCCACCGCCGGTGCCGAAGTTGCCGCGCAGCTCGCGGATCGCGGTGCACGCGTGGCGGTCTTCGAGCAGAACCCACGCCCGTTCGGAAAGATCGAAGATGGCCTCCCGCGCTGGCACGTCGCGCTGCGCAAGAAGGAGTACGCAACCATCTCGGAGAAGCTCGCGCGACCGGGCATCGAGTTCGTGCCCAACACCCAGGTGGGCCGCGATGTGGACTTCCTGGAGCTGGTGCGAGAGTGGGGCTTCAGCGCCGTCGTGCTCGCCAACGGCGCGTGGCGCGACCGTCCCCTTCCCATCGAGGGGGCCGACGACTACGTGGGCAAGGGGCTCATCTACCAGAACCCCTTCGTCATCTGGTTCAACCACGCCAACGAGAAGAGCTACGACGGCCCGGTCTTCGAGCCCCTGGACGACGCCATGGTCGTGGGCGGCGGCCTGGCCTCGATCGACGTGGCCAAGGTGCTGATGCTGTGGACCGTCGGCGAGAAGCTGCGCGAGCGCGGGATCGACGAAGACATGGTCGAGATGGAGCTGAAAGGCATCCCGCGCACGCTGGCGAAGCACGACCTGAAGTTCGAGGACCTGGGACTGGCCGGCTGCACGATCTTCTACCGCCGCCGCGTCGAGGACATGCCCGTCACCGAGATCCCGGAGGGTGCAACACCCGAGCGCGCCGAGAAGGCCCGCAAGGCCCGGGACAAGCTTCTGAACAAGGCCATGGGAAAGTACTGCTTCCGGTTCGTGCCCCTGTCGGCGCCCGACGGCCTCATCGTCGAAGGCGGACGCCTGGTGGGGCTGCGCTTCCGGCGCACGCGGATCGAAGGCAGGCGCGTGATCCCGTTGGACGAGACGTTCGAGCGGCGCGGCTCGTGCGTGATCAGCTCCATCGGGAGCATTCCGCTTCCCATGCCCGGCGTACCCACCAAGGGAGAGCTCTTCGACTTCGCCGACTGGGAGCTGGGAAGGCTTGCCGACTTCCCCACGGTCTTTGCGGCGGGCAACATCGTCACGGGCAAGGGCAACATCGTGGCGTCGCGCAAGCACGCGACCCAGGTTTCGGAGGCCATGGCCGCGGCCTACCTGGGCCTGGACGACGGCGCCGAGGGGCGCGAGGCCCTGGCCGACGCGGTCTCGGCGCGAGCGGCGGAGGCCGCCGCCGCCGTCGCCGCCGGTGTGGTGGACCTTCCGGCCCTGGAAGACGAAGCCGTCGAACGCGTGCTCGCTCGGGTGCGCGAGCGACAGGCGGCGGTGGGCTACGACAGCGACCTGGCGGCCTGGATCGCCAAGGTCACTCCGGCAGACTTCGAGTAGCGAGCGCGCCTACGGCCGGATCGAGTGTGCTCGCGGGCCGGTCAGCGACGCGAGCCCCGCCTGGACGGACTCGACCCAGTCGCACAGCACCGGGCGCGTACGCCGCGGATCGATCATGTCGTGTACGCCGAAGGCCTCGGCAGCCGCGAAGGGGTTGCGGCGCGCGGCCAGGCTCTCCTCCAGCTCGCGACGCTTCGCCTCGGGGTCCGGCGCCGCGGCGATCTCGCGGCGGAAGGCGACGGCCACGCCACCTTCCAGCGGAAGCGCCCCGCTCTCGGCGGAGGGCCAGGCGATCACATAGGCGCCGGGCGCGAAGTGGGCCGCACCGGCCACGCCGTAGCACTTGCGCACCATCACCGAGCACCACGGCACCTCGGACTGCACCACCGCGAAGAGCGCCTCGGCGCCGTGGCGAATGGTGGCGTCGCGCTCCGCCTTCGCGCCGACCATGAAGCCGGGCTCGTCCACGAAGGCCACGATCGGAAGGTGGAACGTGTCGCACAGGTCCACGAAGCGCCGCACCTTGCGCGCACCATCGGCGGTCATGCTTCCGGCGTAGAAGCTCGGGTCGTTGGCCCACACGCCGACGGGCTGTCCGGCCAGCCGCGCCAGCCCGGTGATCTGGGCGCGGCCGTGGCCGGGGGCCAGCTCGAAGAAGGAGCCGAGGTCCACCACGCTGGCCAGCAGCGCGCGCGCATCGTACACCCGACGCCGCTCGCGCGGAATCCGCTCCAGCAGCTCCGGGTCCTCGCGACCGGGCGGGTCGTCGCAGGCCGTGCGCGGCGCCGACTCCCAGACATTGGTCGGCAGGTAGCCCAGGAAGGTCCGGATGCGCGCGAAGGCGTCTGCCTCGTCATCGGCCACGGCGTCCACCACGCCGCTGCGCGCGTGAACGCGCGCGCCGCCCAGCTCCTCCTTGGTCTTCGCCTCGCCCAGCGCCCGTTCCACGATGGCCGGCCCCGCCACCAGCACCTGGGCGGTCTCGCGAGTCATCACGGCGAAGTGCGAGGCCACCAGCCGCGCTGCGGGAAGGCCGGCCACGGCGCCAAGACCCGCCGAGGCCACCGGGGCCTGGCTCATGGCGCGCATGATCGAAAGGAACCGGTGCCCCTCGAACGGGGTCTCCGGGGGCGGAGGCGGCGGGGCCGCGGCGCCCTTGCCCGCCGTCCCGGTGACGCTGCCGCCGGCGCCTTCCAGGAAGCGCACCAGGGGCAGGCGCAGCCGGCACGCCAGGTCCTCCGCCATGACGCTCTTCTTGAGGCCCGCCGGCGACGGGGAGCCGCCGCGCTGGGTGAAGTCCTCACCGCCCACCACCAGGCGGCGGCCGTCGACCAGCGCGGTTCCCAGCACGTAGTTGGCGGGCGTGAATCCGACCAGACCGCCGTCGGCGTCGCGCTCGGCGCGGCCGGCGATGGGGCCCATCTCGCGGAAGCTGCCGGGGTCGGCCAATCCATTGATGCGCTCGCGGATGGTGAGCCGGCCGCGCTCGTGGTGGCGTGCGACGGCCTCGGCACCGCCGTGTTCGGCGGCCAGGACTCGCCGCCGCTCGATCTCCTCGACCTCGTCCCGCCAGCTCACCGGGGACGGTCCTTGGAAACTAGGGTACTCGGCATCCGCGTTGCTCCCGCGGCCAGGGTAGCGAGTTACTGGGTTTCCAAGGACCGTCCCTTTTCTGGCGCTTCCGGGATTCGTGTGGGTTCGAGGCGGCCCCTCGACCGCTGTGCCGCCACGAACCACGCGCTGGCCGATCGGGCCCGCGCCAGGCGCTCGTCGTCACCAGCGGCCGACTTCACCCCGGTGCAGCGAAAAGCCGAAGAACACCATCAGGGCGCCGGGCAAGGTGGCGGCGGCGAGCCAGGGTGCGTCGCGCAGCGGAGCAATCCACGCAAAGGGCGCCGCCGCGGGGAGGTCGCTGAGCAGAGCGCTTCCCGCCAGCGCGGCACCCACCAGCGCCGCGGCCAGCGCGATTCGCTGGTTCAGTGTGATGCGGCCCGCGGCCGGGGTCTCGCCGTTGTCGCGCAGGAACTCGATCGCGAAGCGACCGCAGCCGTAACCGAACAGGACGAGCGCCGTGGCTGCGCCCAGCGGCGCACCGGCCCACGCCACGGCATTGGCGGCGGCGAAGAGCGCAACGTCGAGGATCGCCTCGTAGAGCGGGGCAGGGTGGAGCGGAACTCCGTAGTGAGCGCCCACTCGGACCGCCTTCGCCTCCGGCGTGCGGTAGGTGATGGCCAGCCGGCCGGCGGTCGGCCGGCCGAAGCAGCAACCGTAGGAGAGGCAGCCCAGGCGACCGACGGCGTGGCCAAGGGGAATCGATCGCGCCAACGCGTCGAGAACCACCAGCTCCCCGTGCCCCGAGAGCGCTCCGAACAAGACCAGCACGAGCATCAGTGCGAGGAGGCCGCCCCACGACACGAAGGCGGGCCGCGGCGGCTCGGCGGCGCGATCCACCACGGGCGCCCGGAGATCGAGGAAGCGTGCCAGCAGCCACGAGCCGGCGACCACCGCCGCACAGCTCAGCAGGGCCAGGCGCAGGAACTCCGCAGGCGCCACGCCCTGGCCGATCAGGAGGAATCCCGTCAGCGCCATCGTCAGCCAGGCGCCCACCGTGGCGAACAGTCCGAAGCTCACGAACACCCAGTCGCCGTAGCGGAAGAGCACGACCCGTTCGCCCAGCCAGTCGAGGGCGCCTGTGGCTTGCTCCATCACTCCCAGGTGATCGTGGCCGGATCGCGATCGAGGTGCCCGAGGGCGTCCTGCCAGCGGTAGAGGATCAGCAGGTCCATGAGCTCGGAGCCCTTGCCGCAGCGCTTCTGATCGAGCTCGCTGCGCAGGACGTCGAGCGCCCCGTGGACCTCGCTGCCGAAGAGCGACTCCAGATACTCCATGGGAACCCGCTCGGCGTTCTCGTCGAAGCTCCCGTCCTCGCGCAGCGGCGCCGGAGAGAGCGGTGGCACATAGAAGACGTTCGGCTCCGTGCCCATCTCGGGGTGGAGCGGGAGCGCCACCTTCCACTTCCGCACCAGCTTCGCGACGTGACCGGCTTCATCGTCGAGGAAACCGATGAAGGCGGCGCGCCCCGGGCACTGCCGCACGCAGGCGGGCGCGACGCCGCTTTCGACGCGCGGGAAGCAGCCGATGCAGTGCTGGCTCACGTTGCGGGCCTCGTTGAAGTAGATCTTCTTGTAGGGGCAGGCGCGCGCGCACTTCTCGTTGCCCTCGCAGGCATCTTCGTCGCGCAGCACCAGGCCGTCCTCTTCGCGCTTGAAGAGCGCTCCGGTCGGGCACGCCTCCAAGCAGGCCGGCCGCGTGCAGTGATTGCAGAGCCTCGGAAGGTAGAAGAAGTAGGCGTTCGGGAACTCGCCGCCGCCCTCGTCCTCGTCCCAGTTCATGCCCCAGCTCTTGCTGCCCGCGGTCTTCTCGAGATGCACGCTCCG
>JAFDET010000041.1 GCA_019310195.1 Deltaproteobacteria bacterium | reverse complement strand
CGGCGCGCCAGCCGGCGCACGCCCTCGGCCACCGCGTCCGGGGGCGCGGAGCTGTAGCAGAGTCGGATCCAGTCGGCGTAGGCGCCGCCGCTGGATGCCCCCGGAGCGACCAGCACCCCGTCCTCCAGACAATCCTCCAGCAGGCCCTGCATGCCGCGCGCGTCCAGCACGTCGGCAACGGGCGCGAACAGGAACATGGAGCCCTCCGGCTCGGCCAGGCCCAGGGTGCGCGCGGCATCCGCGCCCGCGATCCGGTAGACGTCGCGCGCCTCGCGCACCCATTCGGCTCCGCCGCGCAGCGCCTCCAGGGCGGCCCACTGGCCCGCGGTCGGTGCGTGGTAGACGGTGTGCACGCCGATCTTGTGCGCCTGCCCGATGACGTCCCGAGGACCGACCAGGTAGCCGACGCGGTTTCCCGCCATGCCGTAGGCCTTCGAGAACGAGAACACGCTGATGGTCCGCTCCGGGGCCAGCCTTGCCATGGAAACGTGCTCGCCGCGATAGACGTAGTCCTCGTACACCTCGTCGGAGAAGATCCAGAGGTTGGCCTCGCGAGCCAGCTCCGCGAGGGCCGCCAGCCAGGATTCGGGCAGCACGCGGCCGGTGGGATTGCTGGGTGTGGAGAAGTAGAGCGCCACGCTGCGCTCGCTGAGGTGTTCGCGAACGGCCTCAACGGCGGCCTCGGCCGAGTCCACGCGATCGAAGAAGGGCACCTCCACCGGGCGCGCGCGCAGCGCCTGGCTGATGCCGCGGATCAGCGGCCAGAACGGCGCCAGGATCAGGATCTCGTCGCCCGGATCGGCCAGGGCCCCGATGGTCGCCGCCAGTCCTGCCGTGGCGCCTCCGCAGACGAGGAGCGACTCGCGCTCGCAGGCCAGCCCGTTGCGCGTCCGCACCTTGTCGACGATCGCGTCGAGCAGCGGCGGGATGCCCTGGGTGGCGCAGTAGCGGTGAATGCCCGGATGGTCGGAGGTCGCCAGGCTCTCCATCTGCGCGCCCTGGAACGGCTCCATCCAGGTGTCGCCCACGTGCAGCGGGAACACCGGACCCCGGACCTCGGCCAGGCGGTGGGCGACCGGCGAGAACACGGCGTCGGGCATGGCGGCCGCCGCGGCAGCCGGGTGCGGCGGGCGCGGCACCGCTAGACCCCGGCGGCCGTCGTGGCCAGCAGCAGGGTGGCCGCGTAGTAGAGGGGCAGGCCCCAGGCCCGGTTCGAGAAGGCGGACACGACGAACCGCTCACGCGCGACGGCCAGGTCCGATACGAAGAAGCAGACGGCGCCGATCAGCACCACGGCGCCGGCACCGCCGAGCGTTGCACCGGCAGCGACCAGCACCATGACCGAGATGGCCGCTACGTAGGCATGGACCGGGGCGCGCATTCCCGAGGACAGGTGCGGTGTCAGCCAGCGCAGTGCCAGGAAGGCAGCGGGGGCCACCAGCACCAACGCCGCGCCCGCACCGCGAGCGTCGAAGCCGTGCAGGGGAAAGGCGCCGATCAGCACCACGTGCCCCAGCAGGAACGCCACCAGCCCCGCCGTGAAGATCCTGCGATCCTTGGGGATGAGGAGAACGTCTCCCAGCCAACAGAACGCCAAGGCCACGAAGAGCACGCGGCCGTACGTGCTGTCCAACGCGCCCGCCGTCAGGGCGACGGCCAGGAAGCCGGTGGAGGCGGTGGGCTTGGCGATCCACTTGAGCCAGCGCAGGCCTTTCGCCTCTGCGATCAGGAGAACCACGAGGGCGATGCCGGTGACGAAGAACCACGGAAGCATGGCTGCAGTCTACCGTGTACATTCCGCGCCTCCATGAAGGCGATCCTCCAGCGCCTGAGCGCGATCCGCTATCGCGGTGACCGGGTGGAGTGCCCGTGCTGCGGCGGGCGCTTCCGCCGCTTCGTCGCGGGCGGCGTCCGCCGCCGCGAGGGCGCACGCTGTCCCGGCTGCGGCTCGCTCGAGCGGCATCGCCTGCTGTGGCTCTTCCTGGAGCGCTTCTCCACGCTCTATCAGAAGCCGTACCGGGTGCTGCACGTGGCGCCCGAGGAGCAGCTGGCGCGCCATCTCGCCCGGCAACCGAACCTCCGCTATCTGAGCGCGGATCTGAACTCGCCCATTGCCATGGAGCGCGTGGACCTGACGCGCATCCCCCATGCCAATGCGTCCTTCGACGTCGTGCTGTGCTGCCACGTTCTCGAGCACATCCCGGACGACCGCCGCGCCATGCGCGAGCTGCGTCGCGTCCTGGCGCCGGGCGGCTGGGGAATCCTGCAGACTCCGGTGCACAGCATCGATCGAACCGTCGAGGACGCCAGCGTGACCGATCCCGCGGAACGCCGGCGACGCTTCGGCCAGCCCGATCACGTGCGGGTCTACGGGCGCGACTTCCACGATCGGCTGCGCGCCGCGGGCTTCCGCGTGCACCGGATCCGCTGGTCCATCAAGGAGCTGGACCCGGCCGAGGTGGAGCGGTTCGGCTTGCGCCGCGGCGAAGCGGTCGTCGTCGTGACTCCGGACCCGGCCGCGGCCCCCGACGGCGACCCGGGCTAGCCTGCCTCGATGGGCGACCTCCAGGAAGACACGCGGCTCGAGGGTGGAGGCGGTCGCTATCGCGCCTCGCTCTCGCCGGACTGGGAGATCTGGGGCCCCAATGGCGGCTACCTGGCGGCCCTGGCCCTGCGCGCCGCCGGCGCCGAGGCCGCAATTCCCCGGCCGGCCAGCTTCGCCGGCCACTTCCTGGCGATGGGGCGCTTCGACGCCGTCGACGTATCGGTGGGGGTGATCCGCCGAGGCAAGCGATCCGAGTCCCTGCGGGTCACGGTGACGCAGGAAGGACGGCCGCTGCTGGAGGCGCTGGTGCGCACGGCCGCGGAGGGCCCCGGCCTGGAGCACCGCTTTGGCGAAGCGCCCAGCGTGCCCGCCCCCGAGACGCTGCAGTCCATGGACGAGCTGCGCGATCCGGAGTGGCCCGTCTACCCCTTCTGGCAGAACCTGGACACGCGCCCGCTGCACCCGGAACGCTTCCGGGAGCCTCCGCAGCCCCGCGACCCGGTCCACGTGGAGTGGTTCCGCTACCGCCCCAGGGCGACATTCGACGACCCCTTCGTCGATGCCGGACGCGCGCTGCTGCTCATCGACACCCTGTCCTGGCCGGCTGCCTGCCGGCCCCATCAGCCGAACGAGGAATTCATCGCACCGAACCTGGACGTGAACGCCTGGTTCCACGACGCGGCCCCCGAGCAGGAGTGGCTCCTGGCCGACCACGAGTGCCGGGTCGCGACCGGCGGGCTCATGGGCACCACCGGCCGCATCTGGAGCCGTGACGGCCGCCTGCTCGCCTCGGGAGGCGCGCAGCTCTACTGCGTCCCCGCTCCGCCGCGCTGAGCCCACGACGCGGGAAGGCCGGAAGGCCGTGCGCCCCCCGGCCTTCCGGAACGTTTCTCCCGCTTCTAGCTTTCGCTGTGCGCGAGCTGGGTGGAAGAACGGGCCACACCGCCCACCGGGCGCGGAGCCGTGAGCTCATCCAGCAGACCGGAGCTCGACGGGAAGTCGTAGGCGTGCTGGCCGTGCTCGCCGAAGTCCAGCCCCTCGAGCTCCTCCTCCTCGGAGACCCTCAGACCCATGGTTGCGCGGATCACGAGGAGCAGGCCCATGGCGCAGCCGAAGGCGAAGACTCCGTAGGCAGCCACGCCGATCAGCTGGGTGAAGATCGAGTGCTCGGCGGAGAAGACGCCCACGGCCAGCGTTCCCCAGATGCCGCAGGTGAGGTGCACCGAGATGGCGCCCACCGGATCGTCGATCTTGATCCTGTCGAAGAAGACCACCGAGAAGACCACGATCACGCCGGCAACCACTCCGATCACGACGGCGGAAAGCGGCGTAACCACGTCGGCGCCGGCCGTGATGCCCACCAGTCCCGCCAGGATGCCATTCAGCGACATGGACAGGTCCGGCTTGGACGACACGAACCACGACGCCAGCATCGCGGTGATGCAGCCTGCGGCCGCGGCCAGGCACGTGGTCACCAGCACCAGCGAAGTCAGCCCCGGGTCGGCCGAGAGGACCGAGCCGCCGTTGAAGCCGAACCAGCCGAGCCAGAGCAGGAATACGCCCACGGCGGCCATCGGCATGTTGCTGCCGGGAATCGGGGTCATCCGACCCTTCCCGTACTTGCCCAGGCGCGGCCCCAGGAGCCAGGCACCGGCCAGGGCGCCCCAGCCTCCCACCGAGTGCACCAGCGTCGAGCCGGCGAAGTCGTAGAAGCCCATGCCGTCGAGCCAGCCGCCGCCCCACTTCCAGGAGCCGGCGATGGTGTACACGAAGGCCACGAAGATGGTTGCGAAGACCATGAACGAGGGCAGCTTGATGCGCTCGGCCACGGCGCCGGACACGATCGTCGCGGCGGTGGCGGCGAACATCGCCTGGAACAGGAAGTCGGTCCAGTAGGTGTAGCCCCCGTCGGCGTAGGCGATGGTCAGGCCCGCCGCATCGGTGGTGATGCCCAGACCCGCCCAGCCCAGCCAGCCGTTGAACTCGCCCGGGTACATCAGGCTGAAGCCGATGGCGGCGTACGTCAGGATACCCGCGCTGATGATGAACGTGTTCTTGAACAGGATGTTGACCGTGTTCTTGGCGCGGGTGAGCCCGCTCTCCAGGGTGGCGAAACCCAGGTGCATGATGAACACCAGGCCGGCGCACAGCATCATCCAGACGTTGTTGGCGGTGAATACGCCGGGCGAGACGCCGTCCTCCGCCAGGGCCACCCCCGGCATCAGAAGCGCCGCCGCAGCGACATACAGACCGAGCTTGCGAGTCATGGTTCTCCTCCGACTGAGCGTTCGTGCGCTCACATAGCAACCGGCGTGCCAGTCGCGTTCGCAGGCCGTACCGGGCTCGCGGGCGCACGCGGTGCGCCGAATCCGGCACAGAGTGCGCGCGTGTCAGCACAGTTCGCGCCGGAACGCGCACACAAGCACACGAGGATGCACGTGAGGCGGCAGCTGGTACATCGAACACCCCGCTTCTTCAGGGTCTTTGGCCCCCTGGCGGCCGGGGCGGTGCTGGCCGCCTTCGGCGGCTGCTCGAACCCGGGCATGGGCGACGCCGCGATCTACCGCCGCGCCGAGTCCCAGCGCGTCGAGTACCTGGAGCGCGAGGTGGACCGCATGCGCGCGGACCTGAGCCAGGCCGAGGATGCCATGATCTATCTCGAGTCGGGCATGCGTGGCGAGCACACCCGGGCCGATGCGGTCACCACGGTCGCTGGGGCACGCGTGGCGGTAGAGAGTGCGTGCGAGCGCGCGCCGTGGCGCGGCGCCGACTGCGACGATGCCCGGGGCAAGCTGGAAGAGTCCGAGCGACAGATCCACAGCAATCGCATGGGCGCCGCCGTCTTCTTCGCGTCCCGCGCACAGCGCATCGCCGATGATGTTGCGGGCGAGGCGCGGCGGGTAGCGCGAACGGGCAACGCCTTCTTCGTGAAGAGCGAGCAGGTGAACCTTCGCTCCGGCCCGTCCACCGACGATACGATCCTCGGGGTGCTGACACGCTCGACTCCCGTCTTCCAGGAGCGGCGCGACGGGGAGTGGGTGCTGGTGCGCACGCGACGGGGAGTGGGTGCTGGTGCGCACGCACTCGGGACGGGTCGGCTGGATCTACGGCTCGCTTCTGAGCTCGCCCTGATCCCGGTCCCAGGAGCCGCTAGACGCTGGGCTCCTCCGCGACCACCACGCAGTCCTTGCCCTGGGACTTGGCCGCGTACAGGGCGCGATCCGCGTCGCGGAAGAGCTCCTTCTCGTCACCCCGGAACACTGCCGCACCCACGGACACGGTCACGGTAGCCGGCTCGTCCACGCCGTCGAGCTCGAAACGCGCCTCGCAGACCGCCAGCCGGATCTTCTCGCTCAGCGCGAGGGCCCCGTCCAGATCCGTCTGGCTCGCCACCAAGGCGAACTCCTCGCCTCCGTAACGGGCCAACACGTCCATCTCGCGCAGCACCGAATTCATCTCGACGGCGACCTCGCGCAGCACCGTATCGCCGGCGGCATGTCCGTGGCGATCGTTCAGGGTCTTGAAGTCATCAATGTCGATCAGGATCAGGGCCAGAGGCTCACCGGTTCGCCGTGCCCGCCTCATTTCGCGCACCAGATGATCCTGGAAGAAGCGATGGTTGTGCAGCTTGGTCAGTCCATCGGTGATGGAGAGCTGCTCGAGAACCTCGTTGACCCGCTGCAGCTCCTCGTTCTGGGAGACCAGCTGGCCGTTCGCCCGCTGGATCTCCATGCGGCTCCGCTCCAGCTCCCCCTGGTTCTTGCGCAGCCGCTGGCTCATCTCGTTGAAGACGCGGATCAGTACCTCGATCTCGTCCTGGGACGACGGAAGCGGGATGACGACGTCCGTCTCCCCGTCGGCAATGCGGCGGGCACCCTCCGACAGCGCCTTGATGGGACGTACGATCGACCGTGCGAACTGATAGGCGGCCAGCCCGAAAAGCATCACGATGCCGAGGTTGATGCCGAGGATGCGGCGGATGACCGCCACCACCGGGGCAAACGCCTCGTCGTAGCTCTCCTCCACCACGAGCGTCCAGCCGAAGCGCGCGAAGCGAACGGCGCTGCCTACCACGTGATCGCCGGAAGACGACGTGTAATCCTCGACGAGCGTCTCGGCGCCCGGCGCCGGCAGAGCCAACGGGAAATCGGCCCGGGGTGCACTGCCCGAGCTCTGGAACAGCGTCCTCCCGCTGCGATCCACGATGTAGATGACGCCTGCCTCACCCATCTGGTCGTCGTACAGGACGGGAACGATGGCTTGGCCGTGAATCAGCGCATGGAGCGAACCCAGCCGCCGGCCGCCGGAGTCCACGATGGGCGACGACGCGACCTGAACGCGGCCGCCGGGCACCGGATGAACCCCGCCCAGGCTGGATGCAGCGACCTGGGACATGCCCAGCAACAGCCCTGGCGGCAACTGCAGATCCGTTCCGACCCGCAGGACCTCGGCACCCTGGTCGTCCAGCAGCAGCAAGGCCTCGTACTGGGGAAAGCGCTCCAGCACGTAGTCCAGGTACTGGCCCAGCGTCTCCGTCGCGCGCCCCCGCTTGAGCGCCCCCTCGGCCAGATTCATGTGCGCGGCGTTTTCGATCACCGTCGTGCTGCGGGCGAACGTCTCGATGTCCAGGCGCCGCTGCGCGTACCACAGATCCAGGCGTTCCGACGCGCTGCTCAGGGTGGCGGGGAACTTCTGGTCGATCTTTCGACGCAGAAAGGATTCGATGGAAGACGTGGAAACCAGTGTCACGGCCAGCGACGTGACCAACGCCGCGCCGAACACCGACAGGATGATCCTCGACGGCAGGCTGCGCAGGGGCGCACGCAGAACCGCGCGCACGCGGCTCCACGGTTCCGTATTGACTGCGCTCGTAGACGCCTGCTCAGGCGCATCCGCCATGCACGACTCCCCGCTTGCTCATCGACCTGTCGTCAAGCGTTCTTGACGTCCCTGGGCGCCTTTCGCGGCCTTCGGGTCCGCCGAGCGGAACCCTTCACTTTCGAGGGCTTGCATCCGCTGCTGCCGGCTCGTGAGCCGTCAAGCCATGCGGGCGTGCAGCCGATGCATGATGCGGGGAGTCGTCTCGCGCATGCACCCGTACATGGTCATCCCGCTGCTCTCGTGCGTGGCGTCGGCCATGATCGCCGCGGCCATCCTGGCTCGCGATCCGGTCCGCCGCGCCAACCGGCTGGCAGCACTCCTGGTCGGGGGCGTGAGCTGGTGGGCGGGATGTGAGGTGCTGTGGAACGCAGCCGAGGATCCCGCCGTCGTGCTGCGCCTGGTGAAGCTCTCCTCGATCGGCTGGGCCGGGCTGGGACCGGTGGCGCTCCACCTGTTCTGCGAGCTGGCCCAGGATCCGGCGCCGCGGATCCGCAGGGCCCTTCCCGTGCTCTACGCCTTCTCGGTCGCAGTCGTCGCGGTGGATCTCACCACCCCGCTGATCCACGACGGCGTCGTGACCCGCCACGCCTGGGGATGGTCCTACGGCCTCGCCCGCAGCTACGTCGCGTTCTACGTGTTCACGATGGCCTGCGTGACGGTGGCGCTCTGGGTGATGTGGCGGACCTTCCGCACCTCACCGTCGGCAGCCGAGCGCGAGCAGATGCTGCTGCTCGTACTGGGAGTCTCGCTTCCGGCGACGATCGCATCGGCCACCGACGGGCTTCTTCCCTACCTGGGCTTTCAGGTGCCCCGCTTCGGGACCGCGGCGTTCGCCCTTCTCAACGGCGTGATCGCCTGGACTCTCTACCGGTACACGTACCCCTTGGTGGCCCCCACTACGTTCGGCCGCGAGATCTTCGAGAGCCTGGGGGAAGGTATCGCCCTGCTGCGCCCCGACGGCTGGATCCGCGCCGCGAACGCCAGCCTGGGCCGGTTGGCCGGGTGTGCGCCCGAACGACTGGAGAGCCGGCTGGCCGGCGACCTGATCCCGAACCTGGGAGACCCGCTGCAGGAGGTGGCCGAGCACGAGTGCGCGCTGCTGGACGCCGAGGACAACCGGATCCCCGTGTCGGTGGGATCCTCGGTGGTGCGCGAACGCTCGGGCCAGCCCGTTGCGGTGGTTCTGGTGGTCCGGGATCTCCGGGAAGTGGTCGAGCTGCGCCGCCGGCTGGTGACGTCGGGCCGCCTGGCGGCCGTGGGTGAGCTGGCCGCCGGAATCGCCCACGAGATCAACAACCCCATCGCCTACGCCCGCTCGAACCTGGGTCTGCTGCACGAGCACTGGGACGAGCTGGCCAAACGGCTGGAGCACCGAGCCGATCCGGAGACGCACGAGCGCGTGGACGAAGGTCGGCAGCTCATCGACGAGACCATCGAGGGCGTGGACCGCGCGGCCTCCATCGTGCGAGACGTGCTGGGCTTCTCCCATGCCGGTCACGGCGAGCGCGAGCTGGTGAGCGTCAACGACGCGGTGGAGGCGGCCCTGCGCGTGGGTGCACCGCACCTCCAGCAGCACGGACGGGTCGAAACTCACTATTGCGAACTTCCGCTGGTGCGTGCCTCGACGCAGGAGCTGAAGCAAGTCTTCCTCAACCTGATTCTCAACGCGGCGCAGGCGATCACCGACGACGGGCTGATCCGGATTACCACGCGTCCGGAAGGGGCCGGCGTCTGCGTACGCATCGAAGACGACGGCCACGGAATCGAGCCGGATCTGTTGCAGCGCGTCTTCGACCCGTTCTTCACCACCAAGGCCGTCGGTGAGGGGACCGGCCTCGGTCTGGCCATCGCCTACCAGATCGTGACGAGCCACGACGGGGAGCTCCGGGTCGAGTCTCCGGACTGCGGCGGGACCTGCTTCGAGGTGAGGTTGCCCGGCGGCCTCGATCCGGGCGCGGGGATCTAGCCCGTCACGCCCAGCCGCGGCATCACCTCCCGCGCGAGCAAGTCCACCCACTCGTCCAGCGGGCGCCCGCGAGGGTCGAGGGCCACGTGGGTTGCACCCTGTTGATGGAGCCGGGCGATGCAATCGGCGGCGCGCTCGGGCGCGCCGAAGACATGGTGCGACTCCACATCGCCGAAGAGCTGGGCCGACGGGCCGGCGCGCTCCAGCGCGCGCTTCGCGTCGGCCTCGTTCTCGCCCAACACGCCGATTGCGTAGACCGATACGTCCAGGGTGTCGCGCGCGCGCCCCAGCTTCTCCAACACCTCCAGACCCTGGGTCAGCTCGTGGGGCAGCGGACAGTTCCAGCCGTCGGCGATCCGAGCGGCGAGCGCGAGCATGCGGCGGCGGCGAGCCGCCAGCACGATCGGGATCGGGCGCTCCGGACGCGGGTAGATGCGGACTTGATGGGCCCCGAAGAAACGGCCCTCGAACTCCGCGGGATCGTCGCCCCACAGGGCGCGCAGGCAGGCGACCGTCTCCTCCACGTGGGCAACCCGATCCAGCGGCGGCAGCAGCGGATAGCCGAGCTGGCGGCAGGTCGTCTGGTAGGTCAGGCCGCCGGCGCCCAGGCCCACCACCAGCCGGCCCGGCACCAGAGACTCGATGCTGGCCAGCTGCTTGGCCAGGAGGGGCGGATGCCGAAACGGCGTGGAGAGAACCAGCGTGCCCAGGCGCGCGCGCTGGACCACCGCCGCCGCTGCCGCCAGGACGGCCTCGCAGGACAGGACTCCAGCGCTAGGCCGCCCCTGGTTCATGAGCGTGTCGGGCACCCAGACAGCCGCCACGCCGGCCTCGTCGGCGGCGCGAGCGCCGGCCAGGGCCTCTGCGAAGACCGCCCCGTGCAGGGGCAGGATCAGACCGAGCTCGCTTTTCATTCCGGGATTCTACCCATCCGCTGGCCTATCCTGGAGCCCGGGTGAGAGGGGGTGCACCCGTGGAGCAACCCAGTGACGCGGTGCTCCTGTGCGGCCGGGACATGGCCGAGGGAGCGATCCTCCGGTTCGCCGGAGGGACGGCAGGCGTCTTCACTACGCGGCGACCGGGCTCGGACGACGCCAACGAGGACGGCGCCGCGCTGATCCCCTTCGACCGGGAGCGTGGCGTGCTGGCGGTCGCCGACGGCGTGGGCGGCGGACCCGCGGGCGGACAGGCGGCCGAGGTCGCGCTGCGCGCGCTCCAGGCCGCCCTGGCGGACGCCGTACGCGAGGGCGACGAGCTGCGCACGGCCATCCTCAACGGGTTCGAGCGCGCCAACCAGGAGCTGGTATCCGCCGACGGCGGCGGCACCACCACCTTGGTGGTGGCCG
Source organism: Deltaproteobacteria bacterium (assembly GCA_019310195.1). Taxonomy (GTDB): domain Bacteria; phylum Myxococcota_A; class UBA9160; order UBA9160; family JAFDET01; genus JAFDET01. Next base: position 9,227 of record JAFDET010000041.1, on the reverse strand, counting down.
CACTGGAGCAGGGCTGCGTGCGCCCCTTCCACACCGGGGACTCGGAGATCTTCGTCACGGGTCAGCGCGGACGCCTCAAGCTCCAGACCGTGTCCCACTCGCCGGTGGGCTACGCCGTAGAGGCGGGGCTGCTGGACGCGCAGGAGGCGCTGCACCACGAGGAACGCCACTTCATCTCCAACGCCATCGGCACCCCCGACATGCGCATCGAGATCGGACCGCACCTGCATCTGGCAATGCGAGACACGGTGGTGATGGGCAGCGACGGGCTCTTCGACAACCTGTCCGCGGATGAGATCGCTGCAGCCGTGGCAACCGGACCGCTGGAGGCTGCGCTGCGCAGGGCGCCCGAAGCCTGCCACCGCCGCATGACGGCGCCGCGCAGCGGCGAGCCTTCCAAGCCCGACGACCTGACCCTGCTCCTCTACCGCCGCAACTGACCCCTGCACCCAGTACCACTCCTGCATTGGGGGACGTTCCTGCATAACTGCATTGGGGGTCAGTCCTACCGGAAGGGCTGACCCCCAATGCAGGAGTGGCACTGGATGCAGTTATGCAGGAACGTCCCCCTCTGCACGGTCATTCCACGTAGCCGAGGGAGCGCAGGCGTTCGAGCATGGCGGGGTCGCCGACTGCCGCTGCGGGTGCAGCCTCCGATGGAACCAGACCAGGAAGCTGGGATGCCGGCACGCTGCGCGGCGGATGCGCCTCAAGCCAGGCGGGATCGATCCAGTCCCGCGGTAACGTACCCTCCAGGTCATCGGGCACGGGCTCGCCGGCCAGGTAGGCCACCAGCGACGCCACGTCCAGCACGCTGAGCCGCCCGCGCTCGGCACGTGCGCGGATCGGCCCGCCGGCGGCGACGAAGACCGCGGTGGGATCATGCTGTCCGTCGAAGTCCTCGCGCGCGGCCAGCTCGTCGGCCCGCAGTTTCCGACCCGCGATGTGCACGTCAGCATCGGGCCAGAACGCCTTCATCCGATCGCCGTCGAAGCGGGCAACAACCCAGCCGTGGGCCGGCTCATCGAACGTTGCACCGAACACGTAGCGGGCGACGAGGCGAAAGCCGCGCTGCCGGACGCGGACCCAGAGCGAGCGACGCCGGTCCGCGGGGCGTTCCACGCCATCCAGCACCTGGACATCGAGCAGCCGCTTTCCATCGGGACCACGCGCGCTCTCGAAGAACGCGGCCAGTCGGTCGAGCGTCGCGTCGCGTTCGTCGAACGGGCCGGGGCGCACCCGAGCCACGATGACGCCCCACTCGCGAACCAGGATGAAGCCGTCACGGGTTTCGTCGAGCCCGCCTGCGCGCAGGTGGTCCCGCGTCCGCCCCGCCCACACGTAGCGAGGCTCACCCGCCTGGAAACCGTGATCCGACGCCAGCAGCAGCACGTCCTCGGGCTGCAACGCGGCGCTGATCTCGCCCAGGCCCGCGTCCAGGCCGCGCAGCACCTCGCGCATCAGGCTTCCCTCGCGAGGCGCGGTGGTCGGTAACCCCTCGTCTCCGGCGTCAGGCCAGCCGTCGCGCCAGAAGCGGTGCCCGGTGCGATCCACCGCATACACGATCATCGCCGCGACGTCCGGCTTCCAGGCTTCGAGCAGCGCGGTGAATGTGGCGGGCTTGCGCTTCAGCTCCTTGCGAATCTCGGCGACGTGCTCTTCCCGCGTCAGCGCGCGGTCGTACACCACCCAGTACGCGCCCACACCGGTGCGATCCCACAAGTCCACGGGCCAGATCTCGGGGCCGCGTCGCATCCAGCCCGGCACCACGAAGCCGTCGGGCAGCGCGGGCGGCGGCCAGGTGACCAAGTAGTCGTAGAGGCCCACGCGCCGGCCGTCCCCCGCCAACCGGTCGAAGATCGTCGGCGTGCGAAGCTGCATGCGCGTGGCCATGAAGCCCTTGATGCCGTGTGAGTCGGGGCTGCGGCCGGTTGCGATGCTCGACCAGACCGCCGGCGAGATCACCGGCTCGACGGTGTCCAGGTCGGCGGCGATGCCGCGCTCGAGGATGGCGGCCAAGTGAGGCATCTCGCCCGCCGCGAGCATGGGATCCACCAGGCTCCACCCGAGCCCGTCGATGCCCACCAGCACCACGCGGGCGCCGGCGGGAAGGGCCGCTGCGACGACGAGAACAGCAGCGAGAACGAAGCCTGCCCGGCGGGCCATGCGGGACGCTAGCACGGCACCGGAGAGCCGAGCCGCCGTGGTATCGTCGTCGCTCCGGAGGAGCCCGTCGTGACCGAAGAACCGCGAGTCCTGCGCTGGGAGACCCTGACCAAGAAGGCCTTCGACGAGATCGATCGGGAGCGAGCCGTCGTGCTCGTGACCGCCTCGCCGCTCGAAGTGCACGGTCCGCACCTGCCCATCGGCGCCGACGCTCTCGAGGGCGAGGGCCTGGCCGAACGCATGCTGCGCTTCCTGCCCGAGGAACATCGCAGCCGCACCTTCCTCAAGCTGCCCTTCGTCTACGCGGCCACCGACGTGGTTCCCCAGCCGGGCTCCCTGTTCTTCCGTCCGGGCACCACGGTCCGCGTCCTCGAAGACCTGGGGCGGAGCCTGGCCGCACAGGGATTCCGCCACGTGTGGGTCTCCAACTTCCACGGCGGGCCGCGCCACTTCCTGGCGATCGAACGCGCCTGCCATCGGGTCCACCGCAAGCGCGGCCTGCAGATGGCCTCGATTTTCTCGCTGATGATTTCTCGGCTGACCAACGGAACCTCCAACCTGGATGACGTCCTGGCCGAGCTGCCCGGCGTCCGCCGCGAGGACCTGGCCGGCGACACCCACGGTGGGCTCGTCGAGACCTCCCAGCTGCTGGCGCTACACGGAGGTTGGGTCGACCCCTCCTACAAGGACCTGCCCCGGCTTACCGTGGACACGTGGCTCGATGCCCGGGGGGAGCGGCGCGCCCGCGCCGGCCGCGGAGATCCGCGGCGCTTCCTGGAAATGCTCGGCTCGTTCCGCTCCGGCTTGCGCTTCTTCCAGGAGGAGACCTACTCGGGCGCACCCGGTGCGGCCTCGGCCGAGCTGGGCGAGCGGATCCTCGACCTGCTGTCCGAGCGGGCCGCCAAAGGCTGCGCCGAGCTGTTGGATGGACGCATCGGGCCGGATGACTGCCACTCACCGATCTGGCCGTACCGCTTCCTGTTCCTCAACCCGCTGATGGTCCGGGTCGCGGACCGGCTGCTCGGCTTCCGGAATCCGATCGCCTGAACTACGGACCCGGAAGCGGGGGCCGTGGTATCGTCGGGCCATGACCGCGTTGGTACTCCCCGCGACGCCGGGCGAAGCGATCCGCGCCTCCTTCGCCCCTACCCGTGTGCGCAGCCCGGGCTGCGAAGACTCCCTCGACGCGGCCGTCTGAAGCGCAGCATGGCTGGATTCCTGACGACGCTGCGCGGCGACCTGGATGCGGTACACCGCAACGATCCCGCCGCGCACAATCGCCTGGAGACCGCGCTCTGCCACACGCCGCTCCACGCCCTGGTCCTGCACCGGGTGGCTCACGTCCTGCACGCGCGCTGGCGAGTTCCACTGCTACCGCGCCTGCTCCAGGTCCTGGGTCGCTTCTGGTCGGGAGTCGAGATCCACCCCGGCGCACGGATCGGGCAGGGCCTCTTCATCGACCACGGCACCGCCGTGGTGATCGGCGAAACCGCCGAGATCGGCGACGACTGCGTGCTCTTCCACAACGTCACACTGGGCGGCACGGGACGCTACGACGGCAAGCGCCACCCGTCCCTGGGAAACAACGTGTACGTGGGAACCGGGGCGATCCTCCTGGGTCCGATCCGGGTGGGCGACAACAGCCGCGTGGGCGCCAACTCCTTCATCATCATGCGCGACGTGCCGCCGGACTGCACCGTGGTCGGCGTTCCGGCGCGCATTGTGAAGGAGCGCAGCAAACGCGTCGACAAGGAGCTTCCGGCGACCCGGCCGCCGGAAGGGTCCATCCCGGTGCCCATCTCCAACGACGCCCGCGAGGCGATATCCTGATGCGGCGAATGGCGCGCCGGTGGACGGCTCGATGAACCGGGACCTGCCGGAGTAGAACCCCTTTCCGAGGAGAAGACCATGGTGAGTCAGGATCTGGCGACGCTCGACGCGACGGCGCAGGCCGAGCTGGTGCGAAACGGAGAGGCCACGCCGAGTGAGCTGGTCGAGGCGGCGATCGCGCGCATCGAAAAGCTCAACCCGCAGCTCAACGCCGTGATCCACCCGCGCTTCGAGGAAGCCCGGCAGGAGGCCGCCTCCGCGGACCTGCCCGACGGGCCGTTCCGGGGCGTGCCGTTCCTGCTGAAAGACCTGGGCGGGAACCTGGCGGGCGCTCCGTATCACGCCGGCATGGCGCTGCTGAAGCGCCACGACTTCCGCTCCGAGCGCGACTCCTTCCTGACCGAGCGTCTGCGCCGGGCGGGCTTCGTGATCCTGGGGCGGACCAACACGCCGGAGCTGGGGCTCTCGCCCACCACCGAGCCGGCGGCCCACGGGCCGACGCGCAGCCCTTGGGATACCGCCCACTCTCCGGGCGGGTCCAGCGGCGGCGCCTCGGCGGCGGTGGCCTCGGGGATGGTGCCCGCAGCTCACGCCAGCGATGGCGGGGGCTCGATCCGCATCCCCGCATCTCACGCCGGGCTGGTGGGCCTCAAGCCCAGCCGCGGGCGCATCACGTTCGGGCCCGACCTGGGCGACCGCTGGAACGGATTCTCGGCGGAGCTGGTGGTGACGCGCACCATCCGCGACACGGCGGGGATCCTGGACGTGGTGCACGGACCCGCACCCGGCGATCCCTACTTCGCGCTGCCGCCGGAGCGACCCTACCGGGAGAGCGCGGCGGCCGACCCGGGGCGACTGCGCATCGGGCTGCTGGACCACGGTCCGCGCGGGATCGAGATCGATCCGGAGTGCACGGCCGCGGCACAGGCCAGCGCCGACGCGCTGCGTGGCCTGGGCCACGACGTGATCGAATCGCACCCCGACGCCCTGGAGGATCCCGAGATCGCCGTGGCCGTCGCCACGGTCATCAGCTGCAACACCGCCCGGGCGCTGGACGCCTGGGGCGAGAAGCTGGGCGTCACCGTGACCGCGGACGACGTAGAGCCCATGACCTGGGCCCTGGCGGAGATCGGGCGCAGCATGAGCTCGTCCCAGTTCCTGCGCGGCATCGAGCTGGTCCACCGGCTCTCGCGCCACATGGCGGCGTGGTGGGAGTCGGGCTTCGACGTGCTCCTGACGCCCACCTGCGGCGAGCCGCCGCCGCTGCTGGGGCGACTGGATCCGCAGGAGGGCAGCCCCCTGGCCGGGTTCGCAGGCGCGGCGATCTTCGCGGTCTTCACCTCGCCCTTCAACGCCAGCGGCCAGCCGGCCATCTCGCTTCCGGTGCACTGGACGCCCGACGGGCTGCCCGTGGGCGCACAGCTGGTGGCGGCGGCCAACCGCGAGGATGTGCTGCTGTCCGTTGGAGCGCAGCTGGAGAAAGCGCTCCCGTGGGCCAACCGCCGCCCGCCCATCCACGCCTAGCCCTGCACCAAGTACCACTCCTGCGTTCAGTGCGTTCAGGGACGTTCCTGCATAACTGCACGCAGTGCCATACGTGGCCCAGGAGTGGTTCTCCGTGCAGTTATGCAGGAACGTCCCTCTATGCAGGAGTGGTACCGCGTGCAGTTGTGCAGGAACGTCCCCCGATGCGGCTTCAGTCCAGGAAGCGGGGGGCTAGGTCGGGGGTGGGCACGAGGCATTCGTCCCGGCGGCCGAACCAGCGGTAGCGTCGCGCGGCGAAGGCGTCGTAGAGCCGGTCGCGCAGGGGCCGCGGGATCAGCCACAACACGCACAGCAGCGGCCAGGCGCCCGAGAGCCTGCGCACTACCCGCAACACGGCCGCACTGCGCCGATGCACGGCACCGTCCTCCAGCAGGACGACCGTGTCCAGGCGATCCGGCGGCAGGCCGGCCTGCTCCAGGAGCCGGCGTCCGCTGGGCGACTGAAGCGTAGCGAACGCAAAGCGCCCCTCGGGATCCCGGGGAACCACGAAGCGCACCGTCCACGTGCAAACGTTGCACTCGCCGTCGATGAGCAGGATCGACTGCGCCTCGCCGTCCACGCGCCCAGGGTACCGCATGACGCCATCCCCGAGTTCGGGCACACTTCTGCGGATGCTGGAACGCCTGGCCGACGACCTCTGGACCACAACGGGCCCCCTCTCGACGGCCGGCATCCAGATCGGGGTGCGCATGACCGTGGTCCGGCTCCCCGGCGGCGGCTTGTTCGTGCACTCTCCTATCCGGATCGACGACACCCTGCGCGCGGAGGTGCAGGCGCTGGGCCCCGTGGGGTTCCTGGTGGCCCCCAACAAGTTCCACCACCTCTACCTCGACGGCTGGGTCGAGGCCTTCCCCGACGCGAAGCTCTACGGCCCCATCGGCCTGCCCGAGAAGTGCAAGGATCTGCGCTTCGACGGCATCCTGGCCGAGGGCCACCCGGATCCCGGCTGGGGAGACGCAATCGACCTGGTCCAGTTCTACGGCGCGCCCGCCACCAACGAGGTGGTGTTCCTGCACAAGCCCTCGCGGACCCTGCTGATGACCGACCTGGCTTTCAACATCCACGAGCCGGTGAACTGGATCACGCGCATGTACCTGCGGATCGGGAAGTGTCACGGCCGGCTCAAGACCACCGGGATCATGCGCCTGGTCATCCGCGACAAGCAGGCGGCGCGCCAGTCCGTGGAGCGCATGCTCGCCTGGGACTTCGACCGCATCGTGGTATCCCACGGCGAGGTGCTGGAGCACGGCGGCCCCGACGCACTGCGCTCCGCCTTCGAGTGGCTCTGAACGACGACATCTGGATCTTCGGGTACGGGTCGCTGGTGTGGCGGCCCGCTTTCCCCCACGAGGAGCGTCGCGCCGCCTGGATCGAGGGCTTCGTGCGCCGCTTCTGGCAGGGCTCCACGGATCACCGGGGTGTTCCGGGTGCGCCGGGCCGGGTGGTCACGCTGGTGCCCGAGCCCGGGACCCGCTGCTGGGGAATGGCGTACCGCGTGCACACCGACCAGATGGACGCAGTGCTCGAGACGCTGGACGTGCGCGAGCAGGGCGGGTACGAGCGGCTGGAGCTACCGGTCCACTTCGATGAGCCGGTCGGAGCGCGGGTTCGAGGCCTGTCCTGGGTGGCGACCCCGGCCAACCGCAACTACCTGGGGCCCGCCACCACCGGAGCCATCGCCGGACAGGTGCGCCGCTCCCACGGGCCCAGCGGCCCCAACCCGGAATACGTACTGCGCCTGGCGGAGGCCCTGCGCGCGCTGGGCGCCGAGGACCCCCACGTCTATGAGCTGGAAGCGCTGCTCCGGGACGACTCGTGAGATAGCGTAGGAGAAGCAACATGAAGCTGGACGGACGCATCGCAGCGGTGACCGGCGGCGCCTCGGGCATCGGCCGCGCGGCGGTGCAGGCCCTGGCTGCCGCCGGCGCGCGGGTCTTCGTGGGCGACGTAGACGACGCCGGGGCGGCCGAGACGTGCCGCGCCGTAGGCGGCAACGCCCAGGCGGCCCACCTGGACATCACCGACGCCGGCTCGGTGGACGACTTCGCCCGGGGCGTGCTGGACTCGGGAGGTCGCCTGGACGTGCTGGTGAACGCCGCCGGCTGGGACCGACTGGAGCCCTTCCTCGACAACGAGCCGGAGTTCTGGGAGCGCATCGTCGACCTGAACTACCTGGGGCCGGTGCGCGTGAGCCGCGCCTTCCTGCCCGCGATGATCGACGCAGGCGGCGGCGCCATCGTCAACGTCGCCAGCGACGCCGGGCGCGTGGGCAGCACCGGCGAGACCGTCTACGCCGGCGCCAAGGGCGGCGTGATCGCCTTCACCAAGTCGCTGGCGCGCGAGATGGCGCGCCACGGCATTCGCGTCAACTGCGTTTCGCCCGGCCCCACGGACACCCCGCTCTTCCGCTCGCTGCCCGAGAAGATGCAGGTGGCCCTGGAGCGGGCCATCCCGCTGCACCGGCTGGCCCGGCCCGAAGAAGTGGCCGACGCAATCCTCTTCTTCGCCAGTGACCGCTCGGCCTTCTGCACCGGACAGGTGCTCAGCGTGAGCGGCGGCCTCACCATGCACGGCTAGGAGATCCCATGGAGTACGGAGACATCCGTTACGAGACGCAGGACAGCGTCGCCACCATCACCATCGATCGCCCCCAGCGGCTCAACGCCTTCACCGGCCGCACCGTCGAGGAGCTGATCCACGCCTTCAAGTGCTCGTGGTCCGACCGTTCGGTGGCGTGCGTGATCCTGACCGGCGCGGGCGAGCGCGCTTTCTGCGCCGGTGGCGACCAGAAGGCCTACGTGGAAACGGGATCCTACGGCGCCAGCGAGACCGGGCTCTTCGAGATCGAGGAGCTTCACCACGTGATCCGCAACATCCCCAAGCCGGTGATTGCCGCGGTCAACGGCGTCGCCATCGGCGGCGGCCACGTGCTGCACATCGTGTGCGACGTCACGCTCGCGGCCGAGCACGCACGCTTCGGCCAGGCGGGCCCGCGGGTGGGCTCCTTCGACGCCGGCTTCGGCACCGCCTACCTGGCCCGGGTGGTGGGCGAGAAGCGGGCCCGGGAGATCTGGTTCTTCTGCCGGCAGTACGACGCCGCCACGGCCCTGGAATGGGGGCTGGTGAACAAGGTGGTTCCGGCAGAGCAGCTCATGGACGAGGCGCGCGCCTGGGCGGCCGAGGTGACGGCCCTGTCCCCCACCACGCTGCGCTTCCTCAAGATGTCGTTCAACGCAGACAGCGCCCAGGTGGCGGGCCAGCAGCGCCTGGCCTTCGAGGCCCTGGAGCTGATCGGCAAGACCGCCGAGGCCGAGGAGGGCCGCACGGCCTTCGCCGAAAAGCGCCCGCCGGACTTCTCGAAGTTCCGCTGATCGCGCGGGGCGCGAAACAGCTCGGCGCAGGAGGCATCGAAGACGCTCGATGCGACGTCTCCCCATCCCTTTTGCCGCGCTCGGATTCGCCTTCCTGGCGGTCTGCGCGGTCGGTTGCGTCACCACCATCGAGCCGCGGCCCCTGCTGCCGCCGGCCGGCCAGCCCTTCCCCCACGCCGAGCTGAACCGCGTGCAGCAGCGCTTCGTGGACGAGCGCGGCCGCGTGGACTACCCGGCCCTGGCGGCGGACCGCGGCGACCTGGACACCTACTACCGGCGCCTGGCGACAGTCTCGCCCCACAGCCACCCGGAGCG
>JAFDET010000264.1 GCA_019310195.1 Deltaproteobacteria bacterium | reverse complement strand
GGTGACGGGTCCGCCGCCAGCAGTGCCTAGGCGCGCGGGTCCCGCTTGCGGGCGTCCATGCGCTTCAGGCGGCGTCCCATCATGCGGTGGAAGCCCTCGTGCCCGTGGGTGAAGACCCACTGGAGCAGCCCCGGTGCCACGGCGTGGAGGACCTCCAGGAACGTGGTCCAACGCGGCGCCACGCGAACCGGGCGCTTCACCACCGCCCAGCCGATGCGCCGGGCGGCTCGCTCCACGCCCAGCGCTGGAAACGCTTCGTAGATGCGGGTCGGCGCCAGCATGGGCGTTCGCACCAGGGGGACCTGCATGGTGGTCACGTCGATCCCGCGCCCGCCCAGCTCCAGCCGCAAGGTGCGGACCCAGTGGTCCGATGCAGCCTTGGCGGCCACGTATGCGGCGAAATTGGGGGCGCCCGTCTGCACGCCGATGGTCGAGATCTGGACGATGTGCCCGCGTCCTTGGGCCAGCATGGCCGGGAGCAGCCCCAGTGTCAGGGCCAGCGGGCCCTGATAGTTCACGGCCATCAGTCGCTCGAAGTCCTCGGGCTTGCAGTCGACGATGGGCCTTCGGATCGAGCGCCCGGCGTTGTTCACCAGGATGTCCACCGTGCCGTCCTTGCGTAGGACCGTCTCGGCCAGGCGCTGGCACACCGCCGAGTCCGAGAGGTCCGTGGCGTACACGCGAGCGGTCCCGCCCAGGCGCTCGAATTCCGCCGCGATCCGCTCCAGCTCTTCTTCGCGGCGGGCTACCAGGATGGCGTCCGCTCCGGCTTCGGCGGCCTGCAGGGCGAAGGCGCGGCCGATCCCGGATGACGCACCCGTGATCAGGATGCGTCTCCCCTGGAGCGCATGGCGGAGGCGTGCGCGATACTTCCGCGCGGCCCGCGCCTCCCATCTGCTTCGCAACGACGGCTTCCCCACGTCCGCACCACTGTAGCGGAGCAGGGCAGGCCGGCGGGAACCTTCGCTTCCGGAGATCCAGTTGAGCCCCGATCCCAAAGAGTCTCCGATCGAGGCCCGGCTAGGCCGCGTGATCCAGGCCTGGATGGCTCGGGCGGGGGCGGCGCCGGGGCTCGTCGCGCTGGCCTGCATCCTGGTCGGGATCGGGGCGGCCGCCTACACCGCAGCGACCCTGGGGATGCACTCCGACATCCACGCGCTGGTGGACGACGAAGTGCCCTTCATGCAGCTGCGGCGCCGCTTCGAGCAGTCTTTCCCGCTGGTGGACGACATGCTGCTGCTGGTGGTGGATGGAGAAACCCCACGCGCGGCCACCCGCGCGGCGGACAGGTTGGCTGCGCGCCTGTCCCAGGAGAGCGATGTCTTCCACTCGGCGTTCGTTCCGGGCGGGGGTCCCTTCTTCGAGCGCAACGCGCTGCTCTACCTGGACCTGGAGCAGCTCGAGGACCTGGCCGATGCCCTGGCCCAGGCGCAGCCCTTCCTGGCCGAGGTGGAGCGCGACCCCAGCCTGCGCGCGGTCTTCGGCCTGCTCTCGGACGCGCTGGATGCGCTGCGTCGGGGCGACGCCACGGGCGCGGACCCTGGGCCGCTCTTCGACCAGGTCGCCGCGGGCCTCGAGGCGTCGAATCAGGGACGTCCGGCTGCAGACACCTGGCAGACGCTCCTCGCCGGCGAGTGGGGGCAGGAGGAGCAGACGCGTCAGCTGGTGCTGCTGAGCCCGGTGCTCGACCTGGATGCCTTCCAGCCGGCGGCCCGGGCGGTGGAGCGCGTGCGACGCGTCGTCGAGGAAGAACGCTTGGACGCAGCCGGCGTTCGCGTGCGCCTGACCGGGGACTTCGTGCTCACCTACGAAGAGAACGAGGTCCTGGTGGGACAGGCGGCCGCCGCGGGCGCGGCCTCCTTCGTGCTGGTGGGCGTCCTGCTGATCGTGGCCATGCGGTCGGTCTGGCTGGTGGGCGCGACGCTCCTCACGTTGGTGCTGGGCCTCGCAGCCAGCCTGGCGTATGCCGCCGCCGTCGTGGGAACACTCAACCCGGTTTCCGTCGCCTACCCGGTCCTGCTCATCGGGCTTTCCGCCGACTTCGGCATCCACCTGTGTCTTCGCTACCGCGAGCTGCGCGCTGCGGGCCAGGATCACGCCGGCGCCCTGGCGATGACCGGGCGCGGCGTGGGCAGCTCCGTGGTGTTGTGTGCAGTGACCACCGCCATCGGGTTCTTCGCGTTCGTGCCCACCGAGTTCACAGGTCTGGCGCAGCTGGGTTGGATCGCGGGGCCGGGCATGCTCATCAGTCTGTTCTTCAGCCTGACGTTGCTTCCGGCTCTGCTGGGGCTGGCCCCGCCGCGTGTGCAGGCGGAGTGGGCCGCGTCGGTGCACCGTTCGGCCGTCAAGACCAGCTGGCTCGTGCAGCATCCCCGCGTAGTGCGGCTGAGCGCGTTGGCACTCGGCCTGGGCGGACTTCTGCTGGTGCCTCGAGCCTCCTTCGACCCCAACCAGCTGCACGTGCGCGATCCCAACACCGAGAGTGTGCAGGCCTTCCAGGATCTGCTGGCCAGCGCCAGCATGTCGCCCTGGACGGTGAGCTTGCTGGCGTCCGATGCGCAGCAGGCGGAGGCGGTGGCCCAGCGCCTCCGCGAGCTGGACGTGGTGGGACGCGTGATCACGCCGGCGGACCTGGTGCCCGGGAAGCAGGACGAGAAGCTCGAGGTCATCTACGACATCGCCAGCTTCCTGCCGCCGGCGACCGCGCCACGGCCGGCGCCCACCCTGGAGCAGCAGCGCACCGCGCTGCGCGAGTTCGAGGAGGCCGCCGTCGATTTCGCCGACTCCAGCGACGACAGCACGCTGGCCGCATCGGTCCGGCGCCTGGTCGCCGCGGTGCAGGAGCTCGGTACGCGGGTCGAGGCCGCCGAGACGCCGCTGCACGAGATCGAGCGGGCCGAGGCCTCGCTGGTGGATCCGATCGACTGGTGGATCACACGCCTGCGTCGCGCGGTGGAAGCGGAGCCGGTGACGCTGGAGGACGTGCCGCTCCCGGTGCGCGAGCAGATGATCGGCCGCGACGGGAGCTTGCGCGTCGAGGTCTTCCCGAGCCAGGACGTGGGCGATCCGGCCGAGCTGGCGCGCTTCGTGGACGGAGTGCGCGAGGTAGCGCCCGACGTGGCGGGCCACGCGCTCTACCTGCTGGAGTTCGGGCGTTCCATGGTGCGTTCGCTCCAGCAGGCGCTGCTCGCGGCCGTTCTGGTGATCGGCGCGCTGCTCTACCTCTTGTGGCGGCGGCTCGGAGATACGCTGATCGTTCTCGCCATCCTGGGCCTGGCTGCGACCTTGACTACCGCAGCCGCCCTGCTGGTGGGGATCCCGTTCAACTTCGCCGACGTGATTGCACTGCCGCTGTTGCTGGGGCTGGGCGTGGACTCGAGCATCCATCTGGTGCACCGCTTCCGCAGCGAGGCCGCCCTGGGTGGAGAGCTGCTGCACACCAGCACGGCCCGGGCGGTGACCTACAGCGGACTCACCACCCTGGCCAGCTTCGGCAGCCTGGCCTTCACGCCCCACCGGGGCATGGCCAGCATCGGTCAGCTCCTGACGATCGGCGTCCTGCTGATGCTCGCCTGCAATCTGCTGGTGCTGCCGACGCTGCTCAAGCCTGGGAACGGATCTCCTCCACCATCTTCCGACCCATGAAGCGCCCCAGGGCGTAGGTGGTCACGCACGGATTGACGCCCAGCGAGGTGGGGAAGGTGGAGGAGTCGGCGATGTAGAGGCCGTCCACGTCCCACGAGCGGCCGCGCGAGTCCACCACGTCGCGCTTCGGGTTTCCGCCCAGGGCGCAGCCGCCCATGGGATGACCGCTGGTGATCTGGATGCGGCGGTCCTTGACCATCTGCAGGGTCAAGGCGGTGTCGATCTCCTCGGGGCTGTTGAGGATCAGAGGCCTGTGGGTGTTGAAGAAGACCCGCTTGGCTCCCGCCGCGAACATGATGCGGGCGCCGGTCTGGAGCGAGTCGAGCCAGCCCGGCTGGTCTTCTTCCGCCAGCACGTACTCGAACGCATTCTTCGTCACGCGGCCCACCGCCCGGTCCCGGTACATCACGGCCAGCGTCATGGTCTGGTTGTAGCGGCGCATGAACATCTGGTAGCTCTCGGCGGACTCGTAGGGCATGAGCTGGGCGTGGGCCACGGGGTGGTTGAGCATGCCCTCCAGCGCGTAGCGGATGTGGTCGCGGTCGGGATCGGCAGTGGCCTGGTCGTCGGTGTCGTACTTCTTGACGAAGTAGGCCATGGGCGGGCCCGCCGCCGACGGGAAGATCGCGTCGTCGAAGTCGGCGTAGAACGTGATCGTGCCGTGGGTCGAGAAGCGCCCGCCGATCGCATCCTCCTTGCGGTTGCGCCGGCGCTCGCGATCCAGGTCGCTCCGCAGCAGGATGCGTGGCGAGCCGAAGGGCCCGGCGGCCAGCACCACGCGCCGGGCGCGCACCTCGATGGTCTCCTTCTCGACACCGCGCCAATCCCGAAGCACCGCCCGTACACCCGCCACACGCTTGGACTGTCCCTGGGGGCCGCCCTCGGGAAGATCTTCGAGGATCAGGTCCTGCACCAGGCAGTCGGCCACCAGCTG
>JAFDET010000422.1 GCA_019310195.1 Deltaproteobacteria bacterium | reverse complement strand
CTGCGCCGACAGACCCGAACCCTGGAGCAGCAGCACCGTGGCCAGCGCCCGGGCGTCGGGCTCGGGGACGGCGTCCAGGATGGCTGTGGCGCGGCCGGCCAGGGCCACCGCCTGCTCGGCGTCTCCCGAGGCCAGGGCCTGCTCGGACAGCACCGTGAGTCCCCAGACCAGGTCCGGATGGCCGGCGCCCAGGTCGCGTTCGCGAACGGCGAGCCAGCGCTTCAGCAGCGGCGCGGCCTGGCGGCTGCGGCCCTGCTGGACGTAGATCTCGGCCAGCACCGCCAGCGCCTCGGCCGTCACCGGATGATCGTCGCCCAGGCCTGCGCTGGCCAGGCGCAGTCCGCGCTGGGCCAGGGCCTCGGCTCGCTCCGCGTCGCCATCCGCCGCCGCCATCCGAGCCAGCACCAGGATCGAAGTGGCCAGGTCGGGATGCTCGGGCCCCAGGCCCTGCTCCTGCAGCTCCAGGGCGCGGGTGAAGAGCTTCTCCGCTTCGGCGTCGTGGCCGTTGCGCAGCTGGATGGAGCCCAGGTTCTCGAGCAGGCGCGCCACCTCGCCGGTGTCTCCGTCGCTGCTCTTGCGGTACGCGGCGATGGCGCGCTCATAGTAGGTGGCGGCCTCGTCCAGCTTGCCCTCGCCCGCGAGCGCCACGCCCAGGTGAGCCAGGAGCGTCGCCACGCTGGGGTGCGCCAGGCCGTAGGATTCGACGGCGATGGGCAGCGCGCGGCGCAGCGGCGGCTCGGCGTCGGCGTAGCGCTGGCGCGCGATCTGCAGCTCGCCCAGCACCTGCAGGGTGCCGCCCACCTCGGGGTGGTCCGGGCCGAGCAGCTTTTCCTGTACGGCCAGCGCGTCCTGGAGGAGCTCCTGAGCCTGGGTGTACCGCCACTGCTGCGTGTAGAGGACGGCCAGGTCGCGCCAGGTGGCCGCGGTGCGCGTGTGCACGGCGCCGAGGGCCTCTTCGCGGATCTCGCGGGCGCGATCCAGGTTTTGCTCGGCGGCCTCCAGGTTCTCGCGGCGAAGCTCGAGGACGCCCAGGTCGTTGAGCGTGGAGGCCGTGTCGGGATGATCCGGCCCCAGGGCCTCGCTGCGGATGAGCAGGGCTCGCTGCAGGTGCCGTTCGCCGCCATCCAGGTCGCCCTCGTCCGCAAGGATCAGGCCCATCAGGTCAGGGTGCGCGTTACCAGATCTACGGCCTCGGCGTCGCGCTGCATCAGCCGGTCGAGCATGCCCAGGTTGGCCATGGTGGTGGTGGCGCGCAGGCTGTCGGGCTCCAACGCCGCATCGTAGATTGCCAGCGCGCGGCGGTAATGACCGTCGGCCTCGGCGTAGCGTCCGCGCTTGTGGACCAACGCGCCGATGTTGTTGATGCGATCGGCGGTGTTGGGGTCGGCCTCGCCGTACTCCAGCAGGGAGAGCTTCAGCGACTCCTCGTAGAGCGGCTCCGCTTCGGCAAAGCGCTCTTCGTGCTCGTTCATCCGGGCCATGCGATCCAGCAGGGCGATGCGCCGGGGAAGATCGGAGCGGGGATCGGCACCCTCGAGGGCGTTCTCCAGGACCGCGAAGGCGGCGTCCCGGTCGCCGGCCAGGCTGGCGCTCCGCACGCGGTCCTCCACCGAGCCTGTGGCACAGGCCAGCGCCAGGCCCAGGATGGCCCACGCAAACGGGATCCGGCGCATGAACGGCATATCCGGCTTATCGGGTCGCCGGCAGCAGAACTGATGCAGGATGGGGGGGCAGGGGCCTCGCCTGCCGGCTCCGCGCCGGCTCAGCCGGCGGCGAAGGCGCGCCGGATCCGAGCCACGGCTTCCGCCACGTTTTCGCGTGAGTTGAAGGCGGAGATGCGGATGTAGCCCTCCCCGGCCGGGCCGAAGCCCGCCCCGGGCGTCCCGACCACGTGGGCGTCGGCCAGCAGCCGGTCGAAGCACTCCCAGGAGCCCATCCCCTCGGGGGTTCGCATCCAGATGTAGGGAGCGTGCACCCCGCCGAAGACCCGGAAGCCGGCCCCCTCCAGGCCCTCGCGCAGGACCTGCGCGTTCTCCTGGTAGTAGGCCACCTGCTCGCCGGTCTGCTTGCGGCCGTCGGGTGAGAAGACCGCCTCCGCGGCGCGCTGCGTGGGGTAGGGGACCGAGTTGAACTTGGTCGCCTGGCGTCGCGCCCAGAGCTCGTTCAGCGAAACGCGCGTGCCGTTCGCCGTGCGGCCACACACCTCGTGGGGAACCACGGTGTACGCGCAACGCACTCCGGTGAAGCCTGCGCGCTTGGAGAAGCTGCGCATCTCCACTGCGCACTCCCGCGCGCCCTCGATCTCGAAGATCGAGCGCGGCAGGGCCGGGTCGCTGATGAAGGCGTCGTAGGCGGCGTCGAAGAGGATCACCGCGCCGTGCTCGCGCGCGTAGGCCACCCAGCTC
>JAFDET010000263.1 GCA_019310195.1 Deltaproteobacteria bacterium | reverse complement strand
GAGGGACGGTGCACAGTCGGCTCGCGCGGGGGAGCAGGAGCACCTGCTCCAGACCCAGCGCCTCGAAGCCATCGAGGGGGGCTCGGGTTCTTGGGACCGCACGTGGCTGGAAAACCTGGCAACCGACCCTTGCACTGCGGAAGTGGGGCTAGCGCTCCTTCTTCTGCTGGCTCTTCTTGCGGAGCTCGTCGCGCTTTTCCTTCAGCAAGCCCAGCAGCGCCCTCGTCTCCTTGTCGATCTGCTCGAGGTCGAACGTGTGCCAGGTGATCGACAGCTGGCGGTGGCGAGCGTCCACGTCCTCGAAGAAGGAGCGTGCCTCGCTCGGATCGATCCGGATCGACACATAACGATAGAAGCGATGGATCGAGAGAAAGCGGTTCAGGATCGCCTTGGCCTTCTCGGGGTTCTCGGGATGGTTGTCGTGCTCCTCGTCGTGACAGCGCGCGCAGGCGGCCTCGACCGTGGTCACGTCGAGGATGCCTACGTTGATCGAGCCGTGGCAGGTCACACAGGTGGGACCCTGCAGCTCGTCCTTCTGCTTCTTGACGTGCTCGAAGTGCTTGCTCTTCTCGAAGCCCTCGAGGATCTCGTCGTGGCACTGGCCGCAGGTCTGCGAGACGTTCTTGTAGTAGATGCCGCTGGCCTCGTCGGAAACGCCAACGCCGTCGCCGTGCGCCGCCTTCGCGTCGGTTGCATCGGGGTTCCCGCCGTGGCAGTCGGAGCACTCGACCTCCTCCAGCTTGTGGACGGAGGCGTTCCACTCCTGGAAGTAGTCGTAGAGCTTGTTGTTCGTGACCAGGAAGTCGGGGTTGCTGTGGCAGTCGACGCAGGAGTTTCGATCGGCCGCGAGAGACGTGCCGGCCAAGGCGAACACGAATAGAAGGATCGGGACCACCCTCAGCCCGGCGAGTACCTTGGCTTCGAAGGACCGCGATCCGCCCGACTTGCTTCCCATCTCCCTGCCCCCGTCCCGGCCGACTCAGCTCTCTTCCAGGTCGCTGAGAACCAGCGGGCCGGCGACCCTGCTGAGCACCGTGAAGACCAGCGCACCCACCCCGAGGATACCAACCGCGATCATAACCTCTGGCGCGGCGGGCGAGTACTCGTAGATCTCGCCCAGCAGCCCGGGCGTCAGGCCGGGAAGGATCAGTCCGATTCCCTTCTCGACCCAGACCCCGACGATCGTCAGCACACAGCCGATGTTGATCGTAACGAAGTTCCTGCGCGTCGCGGGGATCATGAACAGCAGCAGCGCCACCACGTTGCAGGCCACTCCCGCCCAGGCCCACCCGCGCAAGCCCAGGTGCCCATCGAGGCCCTGGAAGTAGTACATGATGTGAACGCTGTGATGCGTAGCCGATCGATACTCGGTGACGACCTCCGCGAAGAGCAGGAAGAGGTTCGCGATCATCACCATCGTAACGATGTCCACGATCCGGAACAGCGCCGCGTCCTTGATCTTGACGCTGTGGGCCTTCCGTAGCGCCTGGAAGGCGAGCAGCATCAGCGCCGGACCCGCGCACAGTGCCGTGCTGATGAAGCGGGGCACGAGGATAGCCGTGTTCCAGTAGGGACGAGCCGGAAGCACGTTGAAGATGAACGCGGTCGTCGTATGGATGCTGATGGCAGCCGGTATCGAGATGAAAACGAGCAGCAGGAACAGCTTGTCGTCCTGGGGCTTGCCCGTGAATGCGCGGTAGAGGGAGCTCGTCACGATGACGAGGTTGAGGACGAGATAGCCGTTCAGGATCATTACGTTGGTCGCGATCATCGACGAGGGCACGTGGGGAGTACCCACGACGGGCAGCAGATGCCAGAAGCGGTCGGGGTGGCCGAGATCCGCCATCACGAAGAGGATGCAGATTACCAAGGCGGAGATCGCGATGATCTCGCCGAGGATGACGATCTCCTTGATGGGCTTCCAGTGGTAGATGTAGCCGGGCACCACCAGGGCCACCGCCGCGGCCGCGACGCCGACGAAGAACGCGTAGGTGCCGATGAACATCCCCCACGGAACCGGATCGCGCATGTTGGAGACGATGTGGCCGTGGATCACCTGCTGGCTGACTCCGAAGATCCCGAGCGCCATCAGCAGGCCGAGGAAGAGCAGCCAGGCATAGTAGCCCCGGCCGCCGATGGCGATCTGCTTCAAGCTGAAGACGGCGAATCTCCACAGGTTCATCATGATCCGACCCACCTATCCGAAGAAGTAGAAGAACTTCGGCCGCGTGTTGAGCTCTGGCTTGAGGACGAAGGTCCGCTTGTGCTCGAGCAGATATCGAATCTCGCTTTCCGGATCGAGCAGGTTGCCGAACTTGCGCGCGCCGACCGGACAGATCTCGACACAGGCGGGATAGCGCCCCTTCCGGGTGCGCTGAATGCAGAAGGTGCACTTCTCCACGACACCATGGGGCCGCGGTCGGTTGCCGAGCAGGTGGGTATCCGGGTTGATCTCGTCCTCCGGGATGTGAGGCTCGGTCCAGTTGAAGTGGCGGGCGCCGTAGGGGCAGGCGACCATGCAGTAGCGGCAGCCGATGCACCATTCGTAGTCGATGACGACGATTCCGTCGGGTTCCATCCATGTGGCCCCCGTCGGGCAGGCGGCGGTGCACTCCGGATCCTCGCACTGCTGGCACGCCACCGGGATGTAGAACTTGCCGGGGGCGGGCACGAGATCGTGCTCGTAGAAGGGTTTGCCTTCGTCGAGGTTGATCTCTCGTATCGTGTCCTCGCGGTCGAACTCGAGCACGCGGATCCACTGGATCGCCGGGTCTCGCGACTGGTTGTTTTCCGCGACGCACGCATGGACGCAGCGCCGGCATCCCTTGCAGCGCGAGAGGTCGAGGCCGTAGCCGAAGAGGACGTCGTCGTAGGGGCCGGTCGCCTCGACGCTGAAGGGCATTCCGTACTTCTTCTCGTACCCGCGCTCGAGGTCGCGGAGCATGTCCTCGAGGTAGTCGTCCGAGACCTCGCGGAAGTTCTTCAGCACGAAGTCGAGGGCCTCGGCGCTGCCGGGGACGGCCGCCAACGAACCGAGGCTCGCAGCCGTGAGTTTGAGGAAGTGGCGGCGCGATGTACCGCCCTTCTCGGTGGATCCTTTCCTCTCAGTCTTCATCGCGAGGTACCTCCTCCTGGGCTGCAGCGGCCCTGAGCTGGACCTCGACGGCCCGCAGAGGCCTCGGCTTGGGCTCGAGCTGGCCGGTGTTCGGCGAATGGGGTCGGTGGCAGGCCACGCAGGTCCGGTATTCCTTGCTCCCGAGCCACTGCCCGGTGCGCTTGCCGTGGACCCCGGCGCGCCAGTCTGAGAGCTTCTCGTGGTGGCAGCGCGTGCACAGCCGCCAGGATTCCTCGAAGCTCGTCAGGCGGTTGTTCGAGATCTGGAGCTCCTCGTGCTGCTCCACGGCGTGGCAATCCAGGCACCAGAGATCGCCGTGATCGAGCTCGACCTCGGGGTGATCGTCGAGCTCGCGGGGCTCCAACTTGACGACCTCATCCTCGTGGCAGTCGTCGCACGGCAGGTACTCGTCGTCGACCTCCGGCGGGGGCAGGAGGACGGGTTCGAGGTCGGCGGGCAGCGCGCGGCTGGGGTAGGCGCGCGCGGTGTTGCGGTCGAGCGAGCACTGGCCGGTGAGGATCCCCACGAAGCCCAGCACGACCAGACCCAAAACCACCCAGCGGGCTACGGGCTGGTCTTGTCTCCCGATGCCGCGCCCGCACTCGAGTGCCGTCCCACACACCAAGCGCCTTCGACCCTGCGAGAAAGCTCCTTCGTATCCCTCCCCTCCGGAGAGATGCGCGAGTGAAGTGCAATTCCCATACCGCGATATATGCGTTTGTTTTCCGGCGCTTTCCGCCCCACCATGAGGCGTAATGCACCAGCAAAGGGGCATTCTGCCTCATTGAAGGGGGCGCTCTTGTGAAAAGCTGCCATGCCGCGGGAGTTGACCCTGGTCAGTGCGGCGTCTCGAGAATTCGCCGCCGCCTACCGGTCCCGCTGGCTAGCCTGAAGTTCTGATCGCCTGCGCACCGAAGCACGCGCCGCAGTCGAGAAGCCGGGCGAGGGCGGCGTGCCGGTGGACGGTTTCGCCTTCGGGCGTCCTCTTCGTGGAAGCCCTGGTCTCGGTTCTATCGCGTCCAGCCCAAGGCCTGAGCGCCGTCTGGCACTCCCGCGACGTCCCCCTACCGGGCCTGCTTCTCGCGCTCGCGTAGCTCAACACGCTTCGCCTTCAGGCGCGGGATCCCCTCGCTTGCCGATGTATCGATAGTAGCGGTGAATGGAGAGGAGCCTGTTCAGGATGACTTCCGCCTTCTCCGGAATGTCGGGGTGGTTGTCCTTCTCCTCGTTGTGGCATTGCGCACAGGCCTCTTCAACCGTATTCACGTTCAGGACCGCCACGTTGAGCGATCCGTGGCAGGTCACGCAGCTCGGCCCCTGCTTGTCCTGCTTCTTGCGGATGAGATGATCGAAATGGTCGCTCTCGCGAAAGCCCTCGGAGATCTCGTCGTGACAGGTCCCGCATGTATCCGGGAGGTTCCGGAAGTTGACGGCGCTCCCGGCGCCATCTTCCCCACCGACATCGCGACCATGGGATGCCTTCTTGTCCGAGACCTCCGGATCCCCTCCGTGGCAGTCCGCACAGGACACGCCCTCCAGCGCGTGGGTAGACTCCTTCCAGAGCTGGTAGTAGTCGTGGAGCTTCTTGTGGGTGACGAGGAAGTCCGCGTTGCTGTGGCACTCCACGCAGGAATCCTTTGCCGATTCCTCCGCGGACGCGACGCCCTCGCCGAGCACCAGAAGAGCTGACCCCGCAAGCCCGACCGTCACGACGTTGGCTGCCGCGCCGGCCGATACTCCAACCTCGCTGCATTTATAGCGCATGCGACGCGCTGCGCGCCGAGTGACGAATTGCCGCGGGGTTGCGGCAAGGTCTCCTACAGGAGTGTGCGTCGTCGCACAAGAGGAGTCCGCGGGCCGTGCCCTTCCGTAGCTCCTTCGGGTGCCACGACCTCGTCACGATTCGGAAATCCGCACTCAGGCCATCTCTCGGCTGCACATGTTCGGGCGCGCGCAAGATGGCATCGCAACTGAAAACCAATTCGATCGAGTATCAGCGCGCCCGGGCATGCGCAGCCAGCGAGGGACGAGCTGGCGGCCGCGGCGCCTACACCGCCCTGATCCATCTGCTGCTCCTCGTCGTCTTCGGGATGATTCGCGAGGCGCGGCGCCGGCCGCAGGGGCGGCCTCCCAGCCTCTTCCCGACGGCCACCTTCTTCGTTCTCGGCGTGGGGATCGCGTCGGCGCACCGGGTCGAGTTCTCCGAGCCGAGCGAGTTCTGCGGTTCCGTGTGTCACAGGGCGATGGGGCCGGAGGTCGCCGTATACGGGCAATCGGCGCACGCCCGCGTCGCGTGCGTGGAGTGCGCGCGCTGTCCCAGAGTCCGGCCCGTGTGCGGCACTCGGCCGCGTCGAAGATCGGTCCTGCGGTGGCGTGGCCGTGAGCGTCCAGGTCGGCTCGGATCCGGCGCCAGTCCAGCTCGTTGATGCGTTTCGGCAACGGGTGGTTCATGGATGGGATCGCCAGCGGTTCACCCCAACGAGTGCGGCAAAAAACACGCGGTGTGCGATTTCACCCAGGTGCCTGGCGATCCGCTTCGTATGCTGCATGGGGTTGCACAGGATGGACGGTACACAGTCGGCTCGCGCGGGGGAGCAGGATCGCCAGCTCCAGACCCAGCGCCTCGAAGCCATCGGGCGGATGGCGGGAGGCGTCGCCCATGATTTCAACAACCTGCTGTCTGCGATCCTCGGCTACGCGGGGCTGCTGGAGACCGGGCTGGGCGCGGAGCACCCGCTGCTGGTGGACGTGCAGGGCGTGCAGCACGCGGCGGACAAGGCCGCCATCCTGGTTCGCCAGCTCCTGGCGTTCAGCCGGCGCCAGGTGCTCCAGGCCGAGATCCTCGACCTCAACGCGGTCGTCAGCGAGATGCACCGCATGTTGCGCCGGATCATCGGCGAGGACATCGAGCTGGTGACCGTGCTCGAGGCCGTGCCCGCTACCGTGCGCGCGGATCCCATGCAGCTGGAGCAGGTGGTGATGAACCTGGCCGTCAACGCGGCCGACGCCATGCCCGACGGCGGCCGGCTCAGCGTGGCCACCGAGGATGTGGAGGTCGACTCGCTCCAGGGTCGTGCGCTGGGTCTTCCCGGGCCCGGCCGCTACGTGGCGTTGACGGTGGCGGACACCGGCATCGGCATGGATGCGGAGACGCGCTCCAGCGTGTTCGAGCCCTTCTTCACCACCAAGGCGCCGGGGCTCGGTACGGGGCTGGGGCTGGCCACGGTGTATGGGATCGTGCTGCAGAGCGGCGGATCCATTCGCGTGGACAGTGCGCCCGGCCACGGCTCCCGCTTCCGCATCCTGCTGCCCCACGTGGACGGGGAGCCGACCGCGGGGTGTGAACCGGCGCCCAAGGAGCAACGGGCGCTGCCGTTCGCGTCGGAGACCGTGCTGCTGGTAGAGGACCAGGAGATGCTCCGCAGCCTGGCGCGACGGGTCCTGGAGAGTCGGGGCTACACGGTGCTGGACGCCGGCTACGGGGACGAGGCGCTGCGCCTGCCTCAAGCACATGCCGGCCCGATCCATCTGCTGCTGACCGACGTAGTGATGCCCAACATGAGCGGGCCCGAGCTGGCCCGGCGCTTTACGCCGCTGCGGCCGGAGGCGCGCGTCCTCTACGTCTCGGGCTACTCGGCGGACGAGCGAACCTTGGAGCAGGTGGGGGAGGGCTCCGGGAGCTTCCTCGCGAAGCCCTTCACCCCCCACGCGCTCGCCGCCAAGGTGCGCGAGGTGCTCGACTACCCGTAGAAGGCCCAGCCCCACCCGGTGCGAACCAGGTTCCGCCAGAGCCGGCCTCGGTGCAGGCGGTGGTCGTGCTGCAGGTGCCGGAAGAACCGGTCCTGCTCACGGAACGAGCGCCGGCACCGGCCACACCAGTACGCCCCGTGCATCACGACGCGGCTCCCACGCCGGTCGTGGCTGCGTACGTGGCGGTGCTGTCGGATGCCGTGATGGCGCCGCTGCTGCCGAACGCGCTGCCGCTGCTCGTGTCGTGCCTGATGCCGATGTTCGCCGTGGCGCACGTTGCGGCCCTCGCTGTGATGGCCGTGTGCGCCCGCGATGCCCGGTGTCGCCAACAACAGGCCGGCCGCCAGTCCCAGGATCCCGATCTTCGAAGCCATGTCGTTCCTCCGCGTTCTGTGGCTGCGGAGTTCGACGGGGTGTGTCTGTGCGTATTCAGGTCCGGCGTGATTCGAGTGTTGGGTGAGCTCGCCCAACACCGCGTGCGCTCAGCGTGCGACCGGTAGCGGTCGCCATCCTCCGGCGGACTCGCTCAGCTCGCGTGCGGCCAGGCACCACACGACGACGCGCTTGTGGGTGAGCGCGTCCTTTCGGCGCAGCAGATTCATGCGGGCCGGTGTCGCGCCCGAGCCGCGTACGGCCACTACGTCGACTGCGAAGCCCAGCTCGCGGGCCAGGTGGTCGGGCAAGCCGGCGCCGCGGGCGTGCAGGTCGCCACCCGCGTGGAATACCAGGTTGTGGCTGTCGCCGAGCAGCAGCACGGGGCTCTCGGGGTCGGGTTTCACCGGCGTCAGGGCCGCGCCTTCGCGGCGCCCCACTACGCCGATCCGCACGCGTTCCTTCGCCAGCGAGGCATCGCCGAGCAGGGTCCAGAGGTCTCCGGTGATGGTGATGTCGCGCGCTTCGATCTCGAAGGGATCCGGGTCGCGGTCGCCGACCCAGCCGCGCGAACGCAGCGTCTCGGCGATGCGGCTCGCGGCCCGCTGGATGCCCGGGGCGCACCAGTGGGTGTCCTGCCGGCAGAAGGCGGGCTCTTGCAGGCGCGCCAGCTCGGGCTCCAGGTCGAGCACGCCGACGCCCTGCGCCTCGAGGTCGGCGTAGAAGGTCGCGTCCGGGGCGTCGGCGCGCCCGGCGGGCGCTGCGGCGTCCAGCGGCAGGTGCGCCGCGTGGACCGCTGCCTTGGGCGGGACGGGCACGAAGAGAAGCCGGATGCCGCGCGCGTCGAGCTGCTGTTTGACGTCCAGGATCGCTGCGCGTGGATCCGCCCACTCCGGGCGGCGCGAGCGGCTCACCGCGGCGGCCTGCTCGCCCCAGAAACGCTCCAGCGAGAGGTGGCGCAGCTCCGAGCCGAGAAAAAGCCAGCCGTCGCGGCCGCGCAGCACGCCGGAGGGATCGTCGTCGGCGGTCGCCGCCAGCCGGGCGAAGACGCCGCGCCAGTCGGACGTTCCCGTCGTGGCGCCGATCAGGGCCAGGGCGAGGATGGCGACCGTGAGGCGTCTCACTGCAGCTCCCCGAACCAGGCCGGGAGCAGCAGCGCGTCGGGATCGTCCAGCTCGGTGCGGCGCAACGTCGAATATCGCTCGGCCACGGTCTGGTCCTCGAAGTCCCACACCCGGAGCTCCACCTGGTCGCCGGGTCGACGTCGCCGATGCGCAGTGCCACCAGCGCGTCGGGGTACGGCCCGCCGGGTTCCGGCAGCGCTGCGCGAGAAATCACGCGCGCTCGAATCCGGCGCGCGCCCGGCAGGCTGCCCTCGGTTCTCGCGCCGGCCGCTTCCGCCGCGTCCAGGTCGATGCGCCGCCAGTCGCCGAGCGAGAGCTCGCGGGTCGCGAACTGCCAGACCACGACGCTGACGCCGTCGAAAAGATCGCGGCCGGCCCGTCGGGCTGCCCGCGCCCGGCGTGCCAGCTCGAGCCGCGAAGCGAACGCCCCGTCGTCGTTGAGTGCGATCCGCTCGACCGGTGCTCCCAGGTGGAAGGCCAGCTGCTCCGCGAGGCCCGCGTCGGCGCCCCACCCGACGCCGTCGGCATCATCCGCGCCGGCGAACGCCTCCGGGCTGGCGTAGATGTTGGTGTAGCTATCGCCCAGGACGATGACCGGCGCCGGGCGGCGTGCTGTCGGCGACGGATGAACCGGCCGGACTTCCACGGTCTCCAGCGGCCCATCCAGGTCGAGGAGCGCTGCGATGTCGCCGCGGCGCCGGATTAGCCGGCGTTCGCGTTCGAACGCCACTGCGCGAGAGCCGAGCGGAAGCTCGCCCCGGATCCGCTCGGCCAGGGATTCCGCGACGGCCTCCATGGCACGCGGGTGCCAATGGGTGTCCGTGGCGAGGTAGGCCGGGCCGCCCGCACTCCGGGCCGTCGCGCGCAGGATCTCATGGGGTTCGAAGACGTGCACGCCGCGTTCGCGCAGCGCGTCGACGAAGCCGTCGTAGGATGCGTTGCGAACCCGCGCGGCAGCGGCGCGCGGGCCGGCCAGCTGCTCGGGCTGGATCTCGGCCTTGGCCGGGACCGGCAGGATCACGAGCCGGACGCTACGGCGGGCCAGCGCCTCGTGCCATTCCACCACCGCCTGGAGCGGGTCGGGGTGGGGAACCGGGTCGCACGCCGCGGCGTCGCGCACCCGATGCGTCTGCACCCGCGGATCCAGGAAGCCGCCACCCAGCGCGGCGTCGACGGAGGCGCGGTGGAAGAGCCAGCCGTCGCGCCCCACGTAGGCGCTCGCATTGCCGGCGCCCGCCCGCACCAGGCCGGCTTGCACGGCGGGTCGCCAGCGGGCGGCGAGGCCCGCGCCGAGATCGAAGTCGCGTTCGACCGCGCGCAGGGTGCAGGCGTCGGGGGTGCGTGCAACGAGTGCCGACCAGGGCGCGGCCAGGTCGCCCAGCCCCAGCTGGGCCAGGGCGCCGCCGAACACCAGCAACAGGAACGCGGACCCGAGAGATCGCGCCGTGGCCGGGCTCACCTGGGTGTGTCCCAGCTCGCGCCGCGCTTCCTGCTCTCGTTCGATCTGCCGTCGTGACATCAGAAGATGAAGTAGATGAAGGGGTTGTAGGATTGTGTGAAGAGCACGGCGCAGGCCGCAGCGAAAGCGCCCAGGCAGGCCGCCGCGCGCACGGGCGACAGGGTTCGCGTCCAGTCCCAGCTGGTGCGTCCGCCCCAGGTGATGGCGGCCGCCGCGGCCAGCGTGGCCAGGGTGTAGGGCTGGTAGATCACGCCGCCCGCCAGAACGGCGGCGGGTCCCGCTTCGCCCAGGCCCGCCATGCGCGCGAGGTAGTCGCCTGCCGACGCCAGGTCCGGCGCGCGGAAGAAGACCCAGGCCACGCTGACCAGCGCGAAGGTGAGCGCGATCTGGACGGGACGGGGCAGGCCTGCGTAGAGCGGCCGGCCGCCGAGGGCGCGCTCCGTGGCCAAGGCGACACCGTGCAGCGCGCCCCAGATCACGAAGGTCGGCGCGGCGCCGTGCCAGAGACCGCCCAGCAGCATGACCAGCATCAGGTTCACGTACGTCCGCCGGGGGCCGCGCCGGCTCCCGCCCAGGGGCACGTAGAGGTAGTCGCGCAGAAAGCCCGAGAGCGAGATGTGCCAGCGTCGCCAGAACTCGGAGATCGAAGCGCTGCGGTAGGGCGCGTCGAAGTTCTTGGGGAAGGTGAAGCCCAGCAGCAGGCCGAGTCCAATGGCCATGTCCGAGTAGCCGGAGAAGTCGAAGTAGATCTGGAACGAGTAGGCGAGGACTCCGATCCAGGCGTCCAGGGTGTGGGGCGCCTCGGCCCCGAAGCAGGTGTCGGCAATCAAGCCGCACGGGTTGGCCAGCAGGACCTTCTTGGCCAGTCCCAGGCTCAGCATGGCAACGCCGCGTGCGAACTTCGTGGCGTCGTAGGCCCGGGAACCGAGCTGATCCGCCACCTCCGTGAAGCGCAGGATGGGTCCGGCGACGAGCTGGGAGAAGAGCGAGACGTAGCAGGCGAAGTCGACGAAGCTCCGGGCGGGCTGCGCATGGCCCCGGTAGATGTCGATCGTGTAGCTCATGGACTGGAACGTGTAGAAGCTGATGCCCAGGGGAAGCGTCACGCGCAGCACTTCGCGCCAGGCCAGATGGCCCAGGCCGAGCAGGTCCATGAGGCCGTTGTAGCCCTCCACGCCGAGGTTGAAGTACTTGAAGAAGCCGAGGAGCGAGAGGTTCGTGACGATGGAGAGCGTCACCGCGGCGCGGCGCTGGCGCGAGGCGCTCGTCCGGGCCAGCCAGTGCCCGCAGCCGTAGTCCACCAGCGTCGAGAAGAGCATCAGCAGGACGAAGGGCGGATTGGACCAGCCGTAGAACAGGTAGGACAGGGCGGCGAGCGTGCCGTTGGCCAAGCCGCGGGGGCCCCGCTGCGTCGCGGCGCACAGCAGCAGCGCCAGCGGCAGAAAGACGAACAGGAAGATCTGGGAGCTGAAGACCATGGCGGCTAGCCGCTCCCGTCAGGGGCCGACGTCGAGGTAGAGCGGCACGTCGAGGTCCAGCTCCAGGTCGTCCGCCTGGTAGATGTCCTGGACCTGGGGATTCTCGTCGAAGGACTCCAGGTCCAGCTCGACGATGGGGTCGATGCCCGGGCCCGCGATGCCGCGGGCGACGCCGCCCTGCACGGCGTAGTGGGCCACGCGGATCCTGTCCTCGCCCAGCTCTCCCCGCCGCACGTCCAGCACGTCGTACTCGTGCACCACCAGGCCCTCGCGATACGGCGTGATCTCCTCGGGCGTGGGCGTGCGGGACAGCGCCCGGCGGCGCACCACCACGCGCAGCGCATCGACCGCGTTGCGCTGTTCGCGTCGCTCCGCGTAACCGACCGCGTTGCGTCGCGCCTCGTCGGGAGAAACGAAGTGGCCGTAGAGCGCGACGCCCTCGACGACTCCGTGCCACGGCCGATCGCCTCCACGCGCGGCGCCGATCACCAGGGGCAGCCCGTCGCTCCAGACCTGGAGCGTCCCGGTTACCGGTGTCTCGACGGCCATCGGCTCGCCGTCGAGATAGGCAGCCAGCTTGCCGGCTGCGTAGGTCACGATCAGGTGGTGGGGGCCGGGTCCGTTCAGTTGGCCCAGCGGGATGCGTACACCGGATTCCGGTGTATCCGAGGTGCGGAGCTGCAGCACCAGCGTCGAGCCCTCCTGGAGAACCAGGAAGTTGATTCGGTCGTCGCGCTGTCCCATGCCGGCCACGACGCCGGGCGCTGCGGCTTCGAGCCGATCCGGCTCCAGAGTCAGCTCCAGGGCGAACGCGTCGTAGAGGCCCTTCCCCAGGTCGCTCTGGCCGTGGATCTCGAAGCGGCCGCCCGACACGTCCATACGATAGTGGTGGTCGAGCCGGGCGCGGCCGTGGGCCACCGCCTCGTCCGACCGCTCGAGCCCGGTCTCTCGATCGAGGATGATGACCTGCCGGTCTCCGGTGGACCAGGCCAGGGTCATGGCGTCCAGGCGGCTGGGCCAGTCGTGGGGCTCGACGCGCAGGCGTGCCCGCTCCAGACGATTGGGTTCCAGGGCGGTGTCGCGAACACCTTCGATGACCAGCGTATCGGCCTGGTCGATGGGTCGCGGGGTGCGAACCACCACGATCTGGCTTCCCGGCTCCAGCCGGGCCAGGCCCGCGGGTCCGAGACGTTCGAAGTGGAAGCGGGCGTCGTCGATGACCACCGGCTCGTCGAAGTGCACGCGGACCTGGTGATGGTTGAAGCCGACGGTGGCCCGCAGCGGGCGAGGCGGTCCGCCGGGATCCACCCGCACCGCGCCCGCCAGCACCGCATCGCCGCGGCGTGCCGTCACCGCGTAGATTCCGGCCTCCGGGTAGGTGTGCTTTCCCGTCTTGCCGGTGGCGGTGGCCCCGTCTCCGAAGTCCCAGCTCCAGGCGTCGTCGTCGTCGGGCGCTCGCAGCCGCAGTGCATAGGGAGCCTCGCCGCGGTGTCGACCCAGCTCTGCCCCGCTCTCGAACACGTCGGGGAAGCGGTCGGTGCCCGGGTCGAACGAGTAGCGGACCGGGGGGCCGCTGAGCATCAGCGTCTCCGGATCGATGGGCGCGACGAAGATCTCGTAGTCGGCGCGGAAGTGGTGGTGGTCGCCGCCTGACCCGCCGAGATCATGGGGAAGTAGACGTAGCGGAACCCCTTGGGAAGCCTCGGGTCCTTGCGCGGCACCATGTCGGTGGTTTCGGAGGTGCGGAGATCGACCCGCCGGATCGGACCGCCCTGCTTGTTCACCCAGAAAGCGAACCGTCCGTCGCGGGAGAAGTACGGCTGGCAGCCGGAAAGGATGCGGGCGGGCGCCACGCGCCGGGCGCGCCGGTTGAGGCGTGCGAAGCCGGGCCTCCCGGTGGTGGCCCAGGTGAGGGTCGGGTCCGTCAGGTACCCGTGTTGCGCCTGCTTCTTGCGCTGGATCACCCGCTGCTTCCCGCTCAGGATGTCGATGCTCCGGGTGGTGCCGTCGGAGGCGATGTAGATCACCTCGCGCGAGTCGATCCACACGGCGACGCGATCCTCTCGATAGGAACGGGCTCCTTTGACCAGCGGCTCGTCGTGTCCGTCCGCGATCCGGCGCAGGCGCAGGACCGAGTCCGAGTTCTCCCACATCCGGTAGGTGGAGGTGCCCGTGCGTTGGCTCAGATAGACCAGATGCCGCCCGTCCGGGGAGAGGTGGGGGGCGAAGTGCTCGCGGCCCTCTTCCTCGGGAGTCAGCTGGCGTAGCCCGGATCCATCCAGCTGGCGCATCCAGATCCGCCAGTGGCCGCTGCGGTTCGACTCCCACACGACGAAGCCCGGGATCTGCTCCACGCGGCTCTTCGGCGCCTCGCCACGCTCGGTGTTGGGCGTTCGGGAGATCTCGTCGCAGCCGACGGCGGCGACGGCCAGGAGCGTGAGCGCGATCGCGAGCGAATGCATTGCCAGACGGGTAACCGACTGGGGGCCGGGGTCCAACCGGGCGAATGGGCAACCCTAAGGCTTCATTAAGAGGGGTCGATCAGCGCATCGGCCAGGTGGCGGCGGTGATGGATCGCATCGCCCAGCGTCGCGCGGACCCAGAGTGCACGCTTGAAGAAGTGGTGCACGTCGCAATCGATGGTGAAGCCGTACCCGCCGTGGAGCTGGACGGCGCGGTTCGCGGCGAAGTGGAAGGCGTCGCTGGCGGCGGCCTTGGCCATGCGGGCGGAAACCTCCGAGCTCTCTTCGGCGTGGTCGATGGCGGCCGCGGCCCCATAGGTCAGCGTGCGTGCGCTCTCCACGGCGATCATCACGTTCACCAGCGGGTGCTTCACCGCCTGGAAGGAGCCGATCTGTCGCCCGAACTGGGATCGGTCCACGGCGTAGTCCCGGGTCAGGAGGAGGGTCGACTCGGCGGCGCCTACGGCCTCGGCGGCCAGCGCCGTCCAGCCCAGGCGGAAGGCCGCGGCCAGAGCCGCAGCGCCGTCCCCCGGCAGCCGCGCCTCGGCGCCGACTCGCGCGCCGTCGAAGACCACCCGGCCGCTGCGGCGCGTGGGATCCACGCCGGTCTCCGGCTCCACGACGACTTCCGCGGCGGGTAGCTCCACCGCGAAGAGCGCCATCTCGCCGTCGGGCTCGCGGAAGGGCGCCACGACCAGGTTCGCACTCGCTGCGGCGGGCACGTAGGCCTTTGCGCCGCGCAGGACGAAACCGTTCTTCCCCGGCTCGGCCGTGGCGGCCACGTCGCCGGGCTCCCACGAGCCGTCCGGCTCGGCGAAGGCCAGGGTGGCCAGCAGGTCGCCCGACGCCAGGCCGGGCAGCCAGCGGGCGTCGCCTGCGGCGCCCAGGGCTGCGCCTGCCAAGGCGCCGGCCAGGAACGGCGAAGGCAGCAGCACCCGGCCCATCTCTTCCAGCAGCAGCGCCAGGTGCAGCGCCCCCAGGCCCGCACCCCCGTGCTTCTCGGCGACCATCAGGCCCGTCCAGCCCAGGCCCGCGATCTCCTTCCACAGCCCCGGGTCGTAACCCAGCGGGTCGTCGGCCAGGCGGCGCACCTCGTCCAGGGGGCAGCGCTCGGCCAGGAAGCGCTGCGCCGAGTCGCGGAGCACCTCGTGGTCTTCGCCGAAGCCGAAATCGCGGGGAAGGTTGGGAACCTGCATGGTCCTCACTTGCTCTTGGGCAGCCCCAGCACGCGCTCGCCCAGGATGTTGCGCTGGATCTCGCTGGTGCCGCCGCCGATGGTCATGCCGAAGGAGTTCATGTACGCGCGCGGCCACTCGGCCCGGTCCGGCGCGTTGGCGTCTCCCAGCCAGAGCTGGGCCGCCGGCCCCTCGAGCTGGCAGGACAGATCGGCCAGGTCCTGGGCAAACTCGGAGAAGACCAGCTTGTTCATGAGCCGCAGAGCCAGCGGGCGCTCGCGGCACAGACCCTCCACGCGCCAGCGCAGCGACGTCAGGCGCAGGGCCTCCTCGCGGATCCACAGCTCCGCCAGCCGGTCGCGTAGCACCGGATCCTCGGACGCCGGCCGGCCGTCGCGCTGCACCTGCGCGGCCAGCGCTGCCACCCGGCGCACGCCTTCGCCGGCCGAGCCGATCTCGGCGCCGCCGGAGCCCTCCGCCGCGCCGCGCTCGTGCATCAGCGTGGTCATGGCGACCTGCCAGCCCTGGCCCAGCTCGCCCAGCAGCGCGTCGCGCGGCATGGGCGCCTCGTCGAAGATCACCTGATTGAAGCCGCCTTCGCCGCTCATCTTGATCAGCGGCTGCACGGTGACGCCCGACACGTCCATGGGCATGAGGAAGTAGGAGAGGCCCGCGTACTTGTTGACGTCGGGGTCGGTGCGCGCCAGCAGGATCATCCACTTGGCCTTGTGGGCGATGGTGGTCCAGACCTTGTGACCGCTGACGAGCCAGCCGTCGTCGGTCGGCACGGCGCGGGTCTGCACGCTGGCCAGGTCCGAGCCGGCGCCGGGCTCGCTGAAGCCCTGGCACCAGATCTCCTCGGCGGAGAGCAGCGGCTTCAGCATGCGCTGCTTCTGCTCCTCGGTGCCGTAGTGCAGGATCGTGGGGCCCGCCCACTGCAGGCCGATGGTGTTGACGAAGAAGGGCGTGTTGGCCCGGGCCATCTCCTGCCCGACGATTCGCTGCAGGCCGGGGCGGCCGCCGCCGCCGTACTCCACCGGCCAGTCCAGGCCCAGGTAGCCGGCCTCGTAGGCCTTGTGCTGCCAGTCGCGCAGGTAGTCGAACTGGGGGTCGCTTTCCACCTCGAGGAAGCTCTGGGGCAGCTTGAAGCCCGGGTCGCCCGGGTGATTGGCCTCGATCCAGGCCCGGGCCTCGCGGCGGAAGTCCGCGATTTCGCTGGATTCGGGCGCTTCCTGCTCGGCTTGCATGGGGGCCTCGGCGTGGACTGATTCGCGAGTCAGTCGGTTAACTATACTCCCGCCTCCAGTCGGCGCGAGCGGGCGCGAGCGGGGAGATGCGATGGACTTCGGATTCACGGAAGAGCAGGAGCTGCTGCGCAGCGAGGTGCGCAAGTGGCTGGACCAGAGCTGCCCGCTGGATGAGGTGCGCCGCATCACCGAGGCCGAGGGCGGCGAGGGGTTTTCCCGGGAGCAGTGGAAGGAGATCGCCGAGCTGGGCTGGCTGGGGCTGACGATTCCCGAGGCTCACGGTGGCGCCGGCCTGGGCTGGGTGGACCTGGTGGTGGTCCTGGAGGAGACGGGGCGCAGCCTGTTCCCGTCGCCGCTGGTCTCGAGCACCGTTGCGGCGGCGGCGCTCCTGGAGGCGGGCAGCCCGGAGCAACAGGCGTGCTGGCTGCCGGGGCTGGCCGACGGCACCGTGATTGGCACCCTGGCGGCCCAGGAGACGCCGGCTGCGCCGAGCATTGCGGCCGTGCAGCTCGAGGGTCGCGCCGACGGCGACGGCGCGGTGCTGTCCGGCGAGAAGCGTTTCGTGCCC
>JAFDET010000040.1 GCA_019310195.1 Deltaproteobacteria bacterium | reverse complement strand
GGTGCTGGCCCTCAAGGACGAAGCCAAGGAATTGCTGGCCTCGACCCCCGGGCTCCAGCTCCCCAACGACCTGCTGCTCTGGGCCAAGACGCTCTCGTACCTGATCGCCCTGGGCCAGGACATGGCGCCCGAGGTCGACGTCGTGCGCCTGGCGGTCCCCTACCTGCTCCGCTTCCTGGCGCAGACGGATTAAGAAAGGGGACGGTCCTTAGAAACTAAGTAACTCAGAGGCCTGGGTGGGATCGCGACCTGGGTCCTGAGTTACTTAGTTTCAGGCCCATGATGCGGATGAAGCCTGTGGCGTCGCCCTGGTCGTAGGCGCCGGCGTCGTCCTCGAAGCTGGACAGGTTCTCGTCGTAGAGCGAGACCGGCGAGCGGCGGCCGGTAACCTGGACTCCGCCCTTGTAGAGCCGGACTCGGGCTTCGCCGGTCACGTTCTGCTGCGTCGCGTCCACGAAGCTGCGCAGGGCGTCCATCTCCGGCGAGAACCACAGGCCGTTGTAGATCACCTCGGCGATGCGCGGAGCCAGCTTGTCGCGCTCGTGCATGACCTCGAGATCCAGGGTGATGGATTCCACGGCGCGGTGCGCCGCGTGCAGCAGCGTGCCGCCCGGCGTCTCGTAGACGCCACGCGACTTCAGACCCACCATGCGATTCTCGACCATGTCCACGCGCCCGACGCCGTGGACGCCCGCGATCTGGTTGGCCCGGTGCAGCAGGCGCGCGGGCGTGAGCGTCTCGCCGTCTAGCGAGACCGGCGTGCCGGCTTCGAAGCCCACGATCACTTCGGCGGCGGTGTCGGGAGCCTCTTCGGGGCTCGTGGTCATGACGAACATCGACTCGTCGGGCGCCCGCCAGGGATTCTCCAGCACGCCGCCCTCGAAGGAGATGTGCATGAGGTTCCGGTCCATGGAGTAGGGCTTGTCCACCGTGGCGCTGACCGGAATTCCGTACTTCTGCGCGTAGGCCATGCAGTCGGTGCGCGAGCGCAGGTCCCAGTCGCGCCAGGGGGCGATCACCGTCAGCTCGGGCGCCAGCGCGCGGTAGGCCAGCTCGAAGCGCACCTGGTCGTTGCCCTTCCCGGTAGCCCCGTGCGCGACGGCATCGCAACCCGTCGCGCGGGCCACCTCGACCTGGGCCTTGGCGATGACCGGGCGCGCGAGTGCGGTGCCCAGCAGGTACGTGCCCTCGTAGACGGCGGCGGCGCGGAAGGCGAAGTTGACGTAGTCGCGCGCGAACTCCTCGCGCAGGTCGCGAATCACGCAGTCGACGGCGCCGCTCTCCCGTGCCTTCTCGGGAAGCCCGTCGAGCTCATCCTCCTGGCCGACGTCGGCGCAGTAGGCCACCACCTCGCAGCCGTACTCCTCGATCAGCCAGCGCAGGATCACCGACGTGTCGAGGCCACCGCTGTACGCGAGGCACACTCTCTTGACGTTGCCGCGGGTCGCCATCCCGTCCCTCCAGGCGCCCGAGGGTAGCCCTTCAGGAGGCGAGGGGGAGACGTACTGCGGTGGTCACGCCGGCCACCGGGTCGGCCACCCGGGCCACCGAACCGCCCAGCGGCTCCACGGCCGCAGTCAGGGCGGCGGGCGGCGCATCGTCGTCGGGCGCGAAGCTGGGCGACCCGTCCGGCGCCACTTCGGTGAACGAAAGCAGCACGCCCGAAGCCAGCAGCTTGGCCGTCCAGGTGAAGTGGCTGCCCTCGGGAGCCGCTTCCAAGCGCTCGCGGGTGAAGCGGGCCAGCGCCGCCGCCAGCCGCTCCGGGTCGCCCTTCACCTCCGGCAGGGTCGCGGGCACGCGGACATCGAGCTCGTGACCCGCCATGCGCGCGGTCCGAGACGCGGCCTCGGCCACCTCGTGGGCCAGGGCCAGGGCGTCGCAGGAGCGCGGCTCCTGCGACGCGGGCTCGGCGCCGGCCAGGGTGACCAGCTCGTCGCTCCACTTGCGGATGCGATCGGAAGCGCGGATGGCGCTCTCCACCTGGGTACGGAAGCGCTCCGCGCGGCGCCCACCGGTCTGCTCCAGCAGCGCGTCCAGGCAGTGGGCCAGATCGGCCAGGGGCTCCTGGATCTCGCGGTGGAAGGCCAGCACTCGCTCGCCGGCGGGCTCCTCGAAGAACAGGAAGACCAGGCCCACGTTCCCGCCCTCGGCGTCGATGGGGGCGGCGGAAACGGCGTAGGCGCGATCCCCTTCGCGCATCCGGAAGCGCACGATCCGGTCGTCGCTGCAGACACGGGCCGTGGCGGCCAGCACCGCTTCGCGTGCGCCCCCCGCAAACAGCTCCGCCAGCGGACGGCCGCGCACCTCGCCTTCGGGCGCGTCGAAGCACTCGGCGAAGGCGGGGTTCACGTAGACCGCCCGCCCTTCGGGATCGGCGACGGCGACCGGCGCGGGCAGATAGGGCAGCAGCGAGCGGCTCTCGGCGCTCATCCGGGACACTCCACCACACCCGCCTCGAGCAGGCCCGTGAGCGCGCGCAGCGTATCGAACGGATCGAGCCCCGAGAGCGAGATCAGATCGTTCACACTCGTCCTTCCGTCCACCAGGGAGAGCAAGAACCCGGTCGTAGCCGGGAGGTTGAAACGCATCAGGGCCTCCCCGCTGACCCGCACGTGCGGCACGGCCTCGAGCCCGCCCACGCGCTCCCGGTAGCGATCCAGGAGCTTGCTTCGCACCATTTCGAGATAGCTCTCCACCTCCAGGGCATCGGCGTCTCGCCGCAGCAGGGTCTCGAAGAGCTCCAGGGCGGCATCCAGGTGGCCCGCCCGCATCAGCCGCAGGGCATCCTCCGCCAGGTCCGGGCCGCGCTCGACGCGCCGGCCGGGGGAGCCTTCGCCCTCCGGCTCGATGGTGTCGAGATAGTCGCGCGCCTCGCCGTTCTCCGGGTCGAGGAAGAGCACCTCGCTCCAGCACCGCTCCGCCTCGGGAACGTTGCCCTCGCCGTAGTGGTCGAGACCCTCCTGCAGGAGCCGCGCGACCTGCTGTGAGCGGGATTCCTCCATCGCCTCCGCTCAGTCCTTGATCTGGATCTCGTAGAGCTCGTGGTCCTCGATGATCCGCTCGATCTCGTCCTGGGACAGGGTTCCCGTTGCGTTGACCGTGATGGACTGCTCCTTGCCGGTGGCCAGGTCCGTGGCTGAGACGCTCACGATTCCGTTGGCGTCGATGTCGAAGCACACCTCGACCTCGGGCTCGCCCTGGGCCGCCTTGCGGATGCCCGAGAGCACGAACTCGCCCAGCAGGTCGTTCTCGGCGGCCGCCTCGCTCTCGCCCTGGAGGACCCGGATCTTCACCGCCGTCTGGTCATCTCGCGTGGTGGTGAAGGTGTGGGTCTTGCGGACGGGAACGGTGGTGTTGCGCTCGATGAGCTTGGCGAAATGGCCGCCCACGGTGGCGATGCCCAGGGAGAGCGGGGTCACGTCCAGCAGCAGCAGGTTCTTGTCGTCGGACACCAGCGCCTCGCCCTGCAGCGCGGCGCCGACGGCCACCACTTCATCCGGATTCACGCCCTTGTGGGGCGCCTTGCCGAAGAACTGGCCGACCGCCTTCTGGATCAGCGGCATGCGGGTCTGGCCCCCGACCAGGATGACGCGCTCCACGTCCCCGGGCTGGAGCCCTGCGTCGGTCACGCACGCCTCGGCGGTCTTGATGGTCTGGTTCACCAGGCCGTGCACCAGTGCCTCCAGGGCGGCGCGATCCATCTCCAGCTGCAGGTGCCGCGGCCCCGAGTCGTCACTGGCGATGAAGGGCAGGCTGATCTCGGTGCGCTCGCGCTCGGAGAGATCGCACTTCGCTTTCTCCGCCGCGTCCTTCAGGCGCTGGAGCGCCATGGGATCGTTGCGCAGGTCGATGCCCTCGTTCTCGTGGAACCGCTCCAGGAGGTGGGCCACGATCATCCGGTCGAAGTCCTCTCCGCCCAGGAAGGTGTTCCCGGCGGTGGCCAGGACCTCGATCACTCCGTCGCTCATGTCGAGGATCGAGATGTCGAAGGTGCCGCCGCCCAGGTCGTAGATGGCCACCTTCTCCTCGCCCCGATGGCCGGCGCCGTAGGACATGGCCGCCGCGGTGGGCTCGTTGACGATGCGCAGCACCTCGAGCCCCGCGATCTTGCCGGCGTCCTTGGTGCACTGGCGCTGGGCATCGTTGAAGTACGCCGGCACCGTGATCACCGCCTCGGAGACGGGCTCGCCCACATACTCCTCGGCCACGCGCTTCATCTCGCGCAGGACGATCCCGGCGATCTCCGGGCACGTGAAGGTCTTTCCCGCGATCTTGATGCGCGGATCGTCGTTGGCGCCGCGCAGAATCTCGTAGGGGCACAGGTCGATGGCCTTCTGGACCTCGGGGGCGTCGAAGCGCCGCCCGATCAGACGCTTCGAGGCGTGCACCGTGTTGCGGGAGTTGGTCACGGCCTGGCGCTTGGCCAGGTGCCCGACCAGGCGTTTTCCGTCCGGGGAGATCGCGAACATGGACGGGGTGGTCCGATAGCCCCCCGCGTTCGGGATCACCGTCGGCTGCCCGTTCTCGATCACGGACACGCAGCTGTTGGTGGTGCCGAGGTCGATTCCAATTACGCGACTCATCCTGTTCCTCCCCCTCCACCCGAAGGTGGCGTCCTCACAGCGACTTGAGCGCCGTCTTCGCCTCGAGATCCTTGGGATCGAGGCGGACGGCGAGCTTGAGCTCACGCCGGGCGTTGGCCTTGAGGCCGGCAGCCTGGTAGATCTGACCCAGCGTGCGGTGGTACTCGGCCTTCTCGGGGTCGGCCTCGCATGCCCGCAGCGCGTACTCCTTCGCCTTGCGCAGGTCCTCGGCCACGAGCCACGCCAGCTTGGCCGCGACGTGATTGGCCTGCGGGTCGTAGGGCCGGAAGTGAAGGGCCTCTTCGTAGATGCGCAGCGCGTCGGCGCGATCGCGGAAGCTGAAGGCGCTGTCGGCTTCCTTCATCAGCGCCTCGAAACGGATTCCGTGGGCGCGGGGCTGCACCTCAGCGAAGCGCTCGTGGTAGGTGGCGTTGCTCGGATCGAACGCGATCGCCAGACGCAGGCTGCCCGTGGCCTCGAGCCAGCGCTCCTCGGCCACCGCGGCCATGGCGGACTCGAAGAAGCCCTTGGCCTTGGCCTTGCGCTGGACCATGAGCCGGCCGAGGGGGCTGAAGGGCGAGAGGGGCCGGCGCCGGGGCTTGCGGGCGCGGGGGGCCTCGCCGGCGGCGGCCGGAGTCGCCTCTTCCGTGGTATCGGCGGCATCGGCGCCCAGGGAGCGCTCGATCTCCGCGCGCACGGTGGGGTCGGAGAGCAGTTCGTAGGCCTCGACGATCTTGCGGAAGACCCGCTCGATCATGGGCTGGAACGGTCCGATCTCGCGCCGGAAGTAGCGATCCGGGTGGAACTCCTTGGACAGCGCGAAGTAGGCGCGCTTGATCGCGCGGGTGTCGGCGTCCGCGGGCACGCCCAGGATCTCGTGGTAGGGCCGCTCCAGACGCGACTGGAAGGCCAGGATCTCCTTCTGCTGCTCCGCTGAGATGTCCAGGTCCGGGTCGATCGCCGGCGCTTCGGCCGCCGGCGCCTCGCGGGGCGGCGGCGGGGGAGCGGCGGCGCCGTTGCGAGGCTCCTTGGCCGGCGGCTCGGAGACGCTGACGAGCACGACACCCTCGCGGGTCCAGTGCCGCAGGCAGTCGTCCACCTGCTCGCCCGAGAGACCCGTGAGCTGGCTCAGCAACGCCTGGGAAGTGTGCCCGTCGATCCGCGAAAGCAGGAAGCCCTCCTCGGGCGAGAGCGCGAGGCGGGTGGGATCGCAGTCGGGAGCCAGCCGCGGCACCCGCTCTGCGTTCCGACCCGCTGCCCCAGAACCCGAAGACATACACCATCCCCCGCACCCCACCCGACGCAGATGGGGCTGCCTCGGCTACATCGGCAGGCCCCAAGCAGAAGCTGAGGCGGAGGCAGGGTAATACCCACATCGCCCCCGCGGGGATCGCAAGCCCGAGGTCGGGCGGTGGGTGGGGGCCCCGCGCGCAGTTCCGCAGCCGGCCTCCGCGCCCCGGAACCGCCCCAGAGCGGCCTCCGGCGAGGACTGTCTGAGCACGGGGGCCAACCCACCGCCCGGCCGAGCGCGCTGCCGCCTTGCCTACGGAGCCAGCAACCGCTCCAAGATCGCCTTCTGGGCATGCAACCGGTTTTCCGCCTGGTCGAAGACGATGCTGCGCGGGCCGTCCAGCGCCTCGTCGCTGATCTCCTCGCCCCGATGCGCCGGCAGGCAGTGCAGGATCCAGGCATCCGGGGCCTCGCGGAGCAGGTCGGAGTTGATCTGGTAGCCGGCGAAGATCTTGCGCCGCTCGTCGGCCTCCGCCTCCTGGCCCATGCTGGCCCACACATCGGTGTAGACGAAGCTCGCACCGCGTACGGCCTCGCGCGGGTCTTCGCTCCAGAGCAGCCGCGCACCGCTGCTCCGCGCCAGCTCCTCGGCGCGGGCGTAGACGGCTGCGTCCGGCCGGTGGCTGCGCGGCGTCGCCACGCGCAGCTCGAATCCCAGCACCCCCGCGGCCAGCAGCAGCGAGTTGGCGACGTTGTTGCCGTCGCCCACATAGGCCAGGACCGCGCGATCCAGATCCTGGCGCTCGCTCACGGTGAGCAGATCGGCCATGGCCTGACACGGGTGGAGCCGGTCCGTCAGGCCGTTGATCACCGCGATCGAGCCCTCCCGCGCCAGCTCCTCGAGCATCTCGTGGCTGAAGGTGCGCGCCACCAGGCCGTCCACCCAGCGCGACAGGTTGCGCGCCACGTCCCCGGCAGTCTCGCGGGTGCCGATGCCCACCTGCTCCGGGCGCAACAGGATGGCGTGGCCCCCCAGCTGGGTCATTCCCGCTTCGAAGGTGACGTGGGTGCGCAGGGAGGGCTTCTCGAAGTACATGGCCAGAGTGCGCCCGCGCAGCGTGGGCGGGCGCTCGCCCCGCTTGGACAGGTCCTTCAGCTCCGCGGCGCGGGCGAGCAGCGCGCGAAGCGCGTCGGCG
This sequence comes from Deltaproteobacteria bacterium, assembly GCA_019310195.1. GTDB lineage: Bacteria > Myxococcota_A > UBA9160 > UBA9160 > JAFDET01 > JAFDET01. The sequence goes on along the minus strand of JAFDET010000040.1, from coordinate 8,098 downwards.
GACCAGTCGGCGACGGTGAGGAAGTCCTTCGGCACCGACTTCACCTCGCGATCAGGGTTCCGACGCCACCGTCGGTGAAGATCTCCAGCAGGATGGCGTGCCGGATCCGGCCGTCGACGATGTGCACGCGCTCGACGCCGGCCTCCGCGGCGCGGATGCAGCACTCCACCTTGGGGATCATCCCCTCGCTCACGGTGCCCTCGGCGATGAGCTTGCGCGCATCGTCGGCCGAGAGCTGACGCAGCAGCTTGCGGTCGGCGTCCTTGACTCCCTCCACGTCGGTCAGCATCAGCAGCTTGGCTGCACCCAGGGCCGCCGCGATGGCTCCGGCGGCCTCGTCGGCGTTGACGTTGTAGGAGACGCCGTCGTCGTCCACGCCGACGGGCGCGATGATCGGGATGTAGCCCGCCGCCGCCGCAGCCAGGACCGGCCCCGGATCCACCGCCACCACCTCGCCGACCCGGCCGATGTCCTGGCCGCCCACGCGCTTGCGGCGCACCCGGAGCATGCCGGCGTCGCGCCCCGAGAGCCCCACGCCGCTGCCGCCGCCCCGGTTCACCAGCTGCACGATGTCGGGGTTGATCTTGCCCCCGAGCACCATCTCGACGACCTCCATGGTCTCGTCGTCGGTGACCCGCAGGCCCTCCACGTAGCTGGAGGCCTTGCCCAAGCGCTCCAGGGTGGCCCCGATCTGCGGACCGCCCCCGTGCACCACCACCGGGCGAACGCCGATGTACTTGAGCAACACCAGGTCCACGGCCACCTGGGCACGCAGCTCGTCGTCGACCATGGCATGGCCGCCGTACTTGATGACGAAGGTGCTGTCCCGGAAGCGCCGGATGTACGGCAGCGCCTCCACCAGGACGGCGGCCTTATCGATCAGGGTCTGCACGGTTTCAGCCGCGGGCCTCGCGTCGCGCCCGCGCCACCTCCTCGATGCTTTCCACGAGGCTACGGTACAGGAGCACGTTGCGCACGGTGACAGAGAGCGCTGCCGTCAGCACCTCGCCCATCCGGGGTGAGGTGCGCGCCGGCGGCGCCAGGAAGGCGCGGAACACGCCCAGCGTCACTCCGCGGAAGCGCATGGGCAGACACAGGAACGGCCCGACCTCTCCGGAGGCGGGCGTGTCCACCTCGGGATCGAAGCGGGGGTCCGTGGTGGGATCGTCGGTGGCCACGGGCCGACCCGTCTCGAGCACGGTGCCGGTCAGCCCCCGGCCCAGGGGCAGCCGCTCGCGCTCGGCGGTCTCGTCCCCGCTCCAGACGCCCTCGCACACCAGCTCCGTGCCGTCGGCGGCGCGCAGGTGCAGCGCAGCGCAGCGGGCCCCGATGCCCTCCCCTGCCGCGCCCAGCGCGCCGGAGAGCACGCGCACCGGCTCCACCTCGGCCACGATCGCCTCGCAGACGGCCCGCGCGATCTCGCCGTCCTCGGATCCGCCGCTGGCCTCCAGCGGCAGCGTGGTGGCCTCGGGCGCGCTGGTGCCCGGGCCCAGGACCGGAACCGGCTGGGACACCTGGAGCAACGAGGCCGCCTGCTCGGCCAGCACCCGCAGCAGGGCCAGGTCTTCGCCCCGCAGCGGGGTCCCGTCGCTGGCATCCGTGGCGCAGATCACGCCGAGGGCGCGATCGCCGGCCACGATCGGCGCGACGGCAAAGCTCTGGGAGGCGTAGCGTTCGCCGGTCTGCCGCTGCGCGAAGCGCGCGTCCTCGGACAGGTCGGTCACCAGCAGGGGTTCGCTGCGGGCCAGGGCCAGTCCGGCGACGCCTTCGCCCACGGGAACCGCCTCGAACTGCTCCGGGGCCAGCTTGCGGCCCGTGGCGGCGACGACCCGCAGCTCGGAGCCGGTCTCGTCCAGGAGCATCAGCGAGGTCTTCTCCGCGCCCACCACCTCGGCGGCTGCCTGAGCCAGCGCGGCGTAGAGCTCGCCGCGCGCGCTCTCGCCGCCGCGTGCGATCGAAACCAGCCGCGCCGCGGCCTGCTGAAGCAGCACCAGGCGCTCGCGCAGCGCGTCGGAGGTGGCCGCATGGTCGTGGCCGTCCAGCGCGCGCCGCACGGCCAGCACCAGCTCCTCCTCGTGAAGCGGCTTGGCCAGGTAGTCGGCCGCACCCTGGCGCAGCGCATCCAGCACGTAGGTCTGGTCCTGATGGGCGGACAGCATGATGACGGGCAGGTGCGGCCGCAGCTCGCGCAGCCGACGCAGAACCTCGATCCCGTCCATCCCGGGCAGCCGGACGTCGAGCACCACCGCGCCGATGCTCGGCTCCTCGGACATCTCCAGCGCCTCGCTGCCGTCGGCGGCCAGCAGGCACTCGAGCCCCGCGTCCGTCAGCGTCTCCTGGATCGCCTCGCGGAAGAACCGCTCGTCGTCCACCACGAGCACGCGACGAAAGCGTCCCTGCATTCCCCCTCCTCGCCGGCCGGTCAGAGGATGAACCGGGAGAGGTCTTCGTCCTCCACCAGTCCGCCCAGCCGTTCGCGCACCTGCGCCTCGTCCACCACCAGACGCGTGCCCGCAAGATCCGGTGCGTCGAAGCTCACATCCTCCAGGAGCTTCTCCATCACCGTATAAAGTCTGCGCGCACCGATGTCGTCGGTGCGCTCGTTGACGTTGGCCGCGATCTCGGCAATCGCCTGTACCCCGTCGTCCTTGAACTCGACCTCGACCTGCTCGGTGGCCAGGAGCGCAGTGTACTGGCGCACCAGCGAGTTGCGCGGCTCCGAGAGAATGCGCACGAAGTCGTCCCGCGTCAGGCTGGAGAGCTCCACCCGGATCGGGAAGCGGCCCTGCAGCTCGGGGATCAGGTCCGAGGGCTTGGCCACGTGGAAGGCGCCGGCGGCCACGAACAGGATGTGGTCCGTGCGCACGGGCCCGTGCTTGGTCTGCACCGTGGAGCCCTCGACGATGGGGAGCAGGTCGCGCTGAACGCCCTCCCGGGAAACGTCGGGGCCCGAGCGCCCGCCCTGGGCGCCGGCCGCCACCTTGTCGATCTCGTCCAGGAACACGATGCCCGACTGCTCCACGCGCTGCACGGCCAGCTCGCGCACCCGGTCCATGTCCACCAGGCGCCCGGCCTCCTCGGCGGCGAAGGCCTCTCGCGCGGCCGGGACCTTCATGCTCCGCCGCCGGGTCCGCTGAGGGAAGATGTTGCCGAGCATGTCCTTCATCTGGACGCCCAGCTCCTCGACGCCCTGGGGCGTGAAGATCGACAGATTGGGCATGGCTCCGTCCGCCACCTCCACCTCGATGTCGCGCTGGTCCAGCTCGCCCCGGCGCAGCATGGCGCGCAGGCGCTCGCGGGTCTCGCCGCCCTCGGGCACCTGCTGGAAGCCGGTGGTGGACGACGGGTGGGGCAGCAGTGCGTCGAGGATGCGCTCCTCGGCCCGCTCCTCGGCCTTGGCCTGAACCCCGCGCCTCTCCTCTTCGGCGACCAGGTTCACGGCCAGGTCCGTCAGGTCACGGACGATGGACTCCACGTCGCGGCCCACGTAGCCCACTTCGGTGAACTTGGAGGCCTCGACCTTGATGAAGGGCGCCTGGGCCAGGCGGGCCAGACGTCGCGCGATCTCGGTCTTTCCCACGCCGGTGGGCCCGATCATGATGATGTTCTTGGGCGCGATCTCGTCGCGCAGATCCTCGGGCACCTGCTGGCGACGCCAGCGGTTGCGCAGGGCGATGGCCACAGCGCGCTTGGCGTCCCCCTGCCCGACGATGTAGCGGTCGAGCTCGGAGACGATCTCGCGAGGCGTGAAGCTGTGCAGGTCGGTCATGGAAGGGTCACCACGCTGATCTCTTCATTGGTGTAGATGCAGATCCCGGCGGCGATGCGCAAGGCCTCGCAGGCCACGGTCTCGGCATCCAGCTCGGTGTGGGAGGCCAGGGCCCGCGCCGCGGCCAGGGCATAGGAGCCCCCGGAGCCGATGGCCACGATGCCGTCGTCGGGCTCGATCACGTCGCCGTTGCCGGACACCACCAGCACGCACTCCGGGTCCCCCACCAGCAGCAGGGCCTCCAGGCGCCGCAGGGCACGGTCGGTGCGCCACTCGCGGGCCAGCTCCACGGCGGCGCGGCGCACGCCGGCGGGGTGGGCTTCCAGCTTGGACTCCAGGCGCTCGGTCAGCGCCAGGGCGTCCGCGGCGCCACCCGCAAAGCCCACCAGAGCCCGGTCACCGGCCGCGCTGCGCACCTTGCGCGCCTTGTGCTTCATCACGACGTCCCCCACGGTGACCTGGCCGTCGGAGGCCATGGCGATGCACCCGTCGCGCCGGACGGCAATCACGGTGGTGGCGTGCAGGTCGCGGATCATCCCTTCCCCTTTGCGCGCGGATGGGCCCGGTCGTAGACCTCGAGCAGACGCTCCGCAGAGACCGCAGTGTACTTCTGGGTGGTCGAGAGGCTGGCGTGGCCCAGGAGCTCCTGGATCTCGCGCAGGTCGGCCCCCATGTCGAGCAGATGCGTGGCGTAGCTGTGGCGCAGGCGGTGGGGATGCACCGGCTCGGCCAGTCCCGCCTCCCGCGCCCGGCGGGCCAGCACGCGGCGCACGTCCCGGGGGCCGAGCCGCCGCGGCGGACCCTTGCGCCCACGCCGCAGCGAGGTGAAGAGCGGCTCGCCCAGCACGCCGGGCCGCTCGCGCAGCGTCAGGTAGTCGCGCAGGGCCTGGCGTGCCTCGGCCGGGAGCGGCACCACGCGCTCCTTGCCGCCCTTGCCCCAAACCCGCACATCCCCGCGCGTGGTGTCCAGATCGCGCACATCCAGGGCCGAGAGCTCGCCCACGCGGAGCCCGCTGCCGTAGAGCAGCTCCACCAGGGCGCGATCGCGCAGGGCGACCTCGTCGTCGCCGGGCGCGGAGGCCTCGGCCAACGTCTCGCAGTCGTCCACCGCCAGGGGCTTGGGAAGCCGGCGCGGCACACGAGGCGAGGGGATTCCCGCGCTGGGGTCGGAGGCGCAGTCGCCCTCGCGCACGCGTTGCCGGAAGAAGGAGCGCAGCGCCGCCAGCTTGCGGCCCGAGGTGGAGGGGTGGACCCGACCGTGGAGATCGGCCAGGAAGGCGAAGACCCGCTCCGGCGTCACCTCGTCGGGCCGCGCCCCCTGGCCGAGGAACGCGGCGAACTGCCGGACGTCGGCCAGGTAGGCCCGGCGGGTATTCTCCGCCAGGTTGCGCTCGGCGCGCAGCCACACGTCGAAGGATCGCAGCGCCGCCTCGAAGCTCACGCCACGTCCTCGTCCCAGGCCGGCCGCCAGGCCTCCAGCGCGTCCAGGGCGCGGACCGCCAGACGCTCTTGCTTCTCGCGCTTGCGGATCCGGCGTCCGTCGCCCTCGAGCGGCGGAAAGAGCCCGTAGGTGATGTTGCTGGGCTGGAAGTGCGCCGGGTCGCCCGCGGTCAGGTGGCGCATCAACGCGCCGTGGGCGGTCTGCGGGTCCGGCAGCAGCGGCGGCCGCCCGCGCAGCGCACGCGCCGCATGCACGCCGGCCAGCAGGCCCAGGGCCGCCGACTCCACGTAGCCCTCGACGCCCGCCATCTGGCCGGCCAGGCGCAGGCCCGGGCGGCAGGCCACCTCGAGACTGGGCGTGAGGCGGCGGGGCGCATTGACGTAGGTGTTGCGGTGCACCGACCCGAAGCGCGCGAAGACCGCCTTCGACAGGCCGGGAAGCGCGCCGAACACGCGCCGCTGCTCGCCCACCCGAAGCTTGGTCTGGAAGCCGACCAGGTTGTAGAGCACGCCTTCGCGATCCTCGCGGCGAAGCTGCACGACGGCGTGGGGACGCCGCCCGCTTCGGGGGTCGACCAGGCCGACGGGCTTCAGAGGCCCGTAGGCCAGGGTATCCAGCCCGCGGCGGGCCATCTCTTCGACGGGCAGGCAGCCCTCGAAGTAGAGCGCCGCCTCGAACGCGTGCAGCGGAACCGTATCCGCCGCGCTCAGCGCAGCGACGAAGGCCCGGTACTCCTCCTCGGAGAGCGGCAGGTTCAGGTAGTCGCCCGGCCCGTCCTCCCAACGCGAGGCGGAGAAGGCCACGGTGGGGTCGATGGAGTCTCCGTACACCGTGGGCGCGATGGCGTCGTAGAAGTAGAGGTGCTCGTCGCCCAGCAGCTTCTGGAGCGCGCGGGTGAGCTCCGCCGAGGTGAGCGGGCCGGTGGCCAGGATCGCCTGGGGCGCCGACGGGATCTCGTCGACCGGCTCGCGGCGAAGCTCGATCCGCGGGTGCGTCTCGATACGCTCGGTGATCTCCGCGGAGAACGCCCGCCGGTCCACGGCCAGGGCGCGGCCCGCGGGAACCCGGGTCACGTCCGCCGCCTCCAGGATCAGCGACCCGAGGCGGCGCATCTCCTCCTTGAGGAGGCCCACCGCGTTGGCGAAGCGATCGGCGCGCAGGCTGTTGCTGCACACCAGCTCGGCCAGGGCGTCTCCGGTATGAGCGGGCGAGCGCCGCTCCGGGCGCATCTCGTAGAGCGTCACGTCCACGCCACGCCGGGCCGCCTGCCAGGCGGCCTCGCAGCCGGCCAGGCCTCCACCAACCACGACCAGCCTGTCGTCGCACGCTCCGAGCCCGGCTATGGCCATCATCCCCCCAGGGTGAGGCGCTCAGGATAGCCCAGGGGGCCGGCGCGCCCGGAGACGCCCGTCGCGGTCGCGAATCACCCGACCCGCCAGCTCCAGCTGCACCAGGTCGGCCGCCAGCTCGCCCGGGCTGCGGCCCAGGCGCCGTGCCAGCTGGTCGGGCGTGGCCGGCTCCTCCAGCAGCACCCGCAGCAGGCCGCGCTGGCCGGGCGACTCGACCCCGGCCAGCGGATCGGCGCGCACGTAGGCCGGCGGCGGAAGCCCCAGCGCCGAGAGCACGTCGTCCACATCGAGGCACACCTGCACGCCGTCGCGCAGCAGCCGGTTGGAGCCGCGGCACATGGGGGACGTCACCGATCCGGGCACGGCCAGCACGGCCAGGCCCTGATCCCGGGCGTGGCCCACGCTGATCAGCGACCCGCTGCGCTCGCGGGCCTCCACCACCACCAGGGCCGAAGCCAGACCACTGATCAGGCGATTGCGCAGCGGGAAGTGGAAACGGCGCGGCTCGGCGCCGGGAGGCAGCTCGCTCACCACCGCCCCGCGTCGCGCCAGTGCATCGCGCAGCTCGGCGTGCTCCGGCGGGTAGAGAATATCGGGACCGCAGGCCAGCACGCCGACGCTGAGGCCGTCCACGGACAGAGCGCCGCGGTGCGCAGCTGCGTCGATGCCCCGCGCCAGCCCGGAGACCACCGAGAAGCCCAGCCTCGCCAGGTCCGCGCCCAGCTGACCGGCGACCTCGCGCCCCGCACCCGAGCAGGCACGGGCGCCGACCACGGCCACCGAGGGCGCACTCAGGGCGCTGGGGTCGCCGCGCACCAGGAGCAGCGGCGCCGGGTCCTCGAGGCGTGCCAGCCGTGCGGGGTAGTGCAGCGACCCAAGAGGCAGCCCCGCGACCCCGCCGCGGGCCAGGGCCGCGGCCCGCCGATCTAGGTCGGCATCGTCGGGTAACGGGTTTCCGGGGAAGGCGTCGGCGAGCCTCCGCGCGGCCGTGCGCGGGCAGCCGTCGGCCGCGTCCAGGGCGCGTCGCGCGTGGGCCGGGCGCAGCGCCCCCACGGCCTGGAGCGCCAGCCAGTCGCGCAGACGTGCGCGTGCGTCGGGCGCGGGATCCCGCGGATCGAGGAGCGTGTGCTGGGACACCGAAGCCTCGCCCCCACGGCCTGGAGCGCCAGCCAGTCGCGCAGACGTGCGCGTGCGTCGGGCGCGGGATCCCGCGGATCGAGGAGCGTGTGCTGGGACACCGAAGCCTTCGGGGACCGGCGGACGACGCGCAGCCTAGCGGCGCGATCGGGCGGCGTCCCCGTGAACGCGGGTCCACGCGCCTGCGCAAGCGCTGACCCCTCGCGCAGGAACGTCCCTCTGTGCAGGGAGCTAGGTGTGGGACCCAGACCGGTGGTTGACGGTTTCCCCTGAGGCCAGCCCAGGGCGGCTTCGTACCCGGGACTCGGGAACCCCATGTGAAAGGCCGCTCATGCGCCCCGCGAAACGCTGTTCGGGTAGGGACGGGACAATCGGGCCTCGTGTCGGTCTCCCGGGGTGTCC
>JAFDET010000262.1 GCA_019310195.1 Deltaproteobacteria bacterium | reverse complement strand
GGCGCCGGAGCCGGAAGCCGAGCCCGAGCCCGCTCCCGAGCAGGAGCCGGCCGCGCCCGCCCCGCCGCCCGAGATCCGCGTGGACCGGATCCAGGTGACCGGGGGAACCGTGCGTGTTCGCGATACGAGTGTGCAGCCGGTCTTCGACCAGCACTTCCCCAAGGTGGCCCTGGACGTGCGCGGCGTGACGTTGCCCGGCCCCGCAATCGAGAGCCTGGACGTGGACGTGCGCATGCGCGGAACCGCGTACGTCAAGGCCAAGGGGCGCGTCAGCCCCACGGATGGAACGCTCGACGTGGAAGTGCACCGCCTGGCCCTGCCGCCCGCCAACGGGTACGTGTCGAAGGCCGGCCTCCAGGTGGAGCAGGGCTGGCTCAGCGTGGACAGCGACATGCGGGCCAAGGGGAAACACTGGACGGTGGAGAACGACGTCACCCTCCACGACTTCCACGTGGACAAGGCGAACTCCACGGGCTTCGCCGACAAGCTCCCCATGTCCATGGACATGGCCCTGGCCCTGCTGCGCGACCCGAGTGGAGATATCTCGCTGCCGGTGCACCTGGAGTTCGACGAGGGCGAGACCGAGGTGGACATCGCCGAGATCATCTCCGCGGCGCTGAGCCAGGCCTTGGTGGGCGCGGCCACCATCCCGCTCAAGGCCGTGGGCATGTTCTTCGGCGGTGGCGAGGACGAGGGAGGCTTCTCCGCCGAGCCGATCCCCGCCATTCCCGGCGAGGATCGCGGCACCGAGGCTGGGCGAGAACGCGCGGGGGCGCTGATCGACTTCCTGATCCAGAAGCCGGACCTGGCGCTGGTCATCATCGGCACCAGCGGCGAGGCCGAGCGCGACGCCGTGGCCGAGCGCATCCTTCGCGAGCGCGCCGTGGCCGGCGAGGGTCTCCCGGAGATCGAGGACGGCGCCGCCCTGCTGGCGCGCGGCCGCATCCAGCGTGCGCTGAAGCGCCGCGCCGAGGGCAAGCCCGGCGAGCTGTCCGAGGAGGACGAGGCGCTGCTGCAGCGCTACGTGGCGGCGACGCCGGTGCCCGAGGCGCGCTACGACGCGCTGGCACGCGCGCGCGCCGAACGCACCCGCGCCTACATGCTCCAGGTCCAGGAGTTCCCGCCGCAGCGCATCCGGGTCTCCGACGAACGCCGCGTGAACGATCCCGGCGTGGTCTTCGAGTTCGAGGCCATCGAGCCGTAGCCGGCGTCCCGGCTCCGAGCGCTAGAAGCGGATCGGCATCCGCTCCCAGCCGCGCACCGTGCTGGTGTGCACCATCTCGGCATTCGCGAGGTCCACCTCCCACTCCGGGAAGCGCGCCAGGGTCTCCTCCAGTGCCACGCGTCCCTCCAGTCGGGCCAGCGAGGCGCCCAGGCAGAAGTGGATGCCGAAGCCCAGCGACACGTGCCGCTCGATGGGTCGCTCCACGTCGAAGCGGTCGGGGTCGGGGTACTCGCGCTCGTCGCGCCCGGCCGAGCCCGTGACGAGCAGTACCACGGCGCCCTCGGGAATCGCGACCTCGTGCAGCACCAGAGGTCGGCTCAGGGTTCGCGCCTGCACCGGCGAGGGCGCTTCGTAGCGAAGCAGCTCTTCCACCGCGCCCGGGATCAAGCCGGGGCGCTTCACCAGCTTGCGGCGTTCGTCCGGGCAGTGGGCCAGGGTGGTGGCCGCCCAGCCCAGCAGCCGCGCCACGGTCTCGTTGCCCGCCGCCGAGAGCAGGCTGATGAAGGTGAGGATCTCCACGTCCGTCAGCCGGCGCGTGGCGCCGTCGGGCTCCTGGATCTCGGCTTCGAGCAGGTCGCTCATCATGTCGTCGCGCGGGGCCTTGCGCCGCTCGGCGACGTAGCGCGCCAGGTAGCCGAACAGGTCGCGCAGGACGCCCGGCTCGGGCAGCGTCTCGCCCGGCTCCCGGTGCAGCGTGGCGTCGGTCCAGAGGCGGATCTGCTCGCGGTCCTCCTCGGGAATGCCCAGCATGCTGCTGATCACCATCACCGGCAGGCGGGCCCCGAAGTCGGCCACGTAGTCGAAGCCGCCGGAGCCGACCCGGGGCTCCAGGTAGGAGCGCGCGATGTCGCGCACGCGCTCCTCGAGCTCGGCGATGCGCCGCGGCGAGAAGGCCCGCGAGACCAGCTTGCGCAGGCGCGTGTGCTCCGGCGGGTCCTTGAAGATCATGGGCGTGGGCTCGTTCAGCTTGTCGATCAGCTCGAGCACCGTGCCGCGGCCGGAGCGGAAGGTCTCGTGGTCGAGCGAGGCGCCCAGCACGTCGGCGAACCGGGACAGCGCCCAGAAGTCGTAGCGGTCGTTGCGGTAGCAGGGGGCTTCGTTTCGGAGTCGGCGCCACACGGGATGCGGGTTCGCATCCAGGGCATAGTCGTAGGGGTCGTAGATCAGATCCGGGGGCTGGGGCACGGCATCCGCCAGTGTATCGCGTACCCTCCGGTGATGAGCCTGTTCTCCGCGCTGCCCGACGATCCCTCGCTGTCCGATCCGCTGCCGACTTCGCCGCTACCGCTGCTGGGGCGCTGGATGCACGAGGCCTGCGACGGCCGCGTGCAGCGCAACCCCACGGCGATGACCCTCGCCACCGTCGGCGAAGACGGCGATCTCTCGGCGCGGGTGGTGCTGTGGCGCCGCTACGACGAAGAGTCCGGCTTTCTCGTCTTCCACACCAACCGCGAGAGTCGCAAGGGCGAGGCGCTGGCCGAGCGGCCGGAGGCCGCGTTGGTGATGCACTGGGATGCGCTTCAGCGCCAGGTGCGCATCGAGGGGCCGGTGACCGTCTCGCCCGACGCGGAGTCCGACGACTACTGGGAGACCCGCGACCGCGCGGCGCAGATCGCGGCCGCCGTCAGCGCGCAGAGCCGCCTGATCCGCAGCCGCGACGACCTGCTGCAGAGGCTGCGCGCCGAAGAGGAGCGCTACGGCGGCGAAGAGGGGCCGCCGGTTCCGCGCCCGCCGCACTGGGGCGGCTACCGGGTCTGGTGCCGCCACGTAGAGCTGTGGGTCGGCGCCGAGGGCCGAGCCCACGACCGGGTGCTGTGGAGCCGCGCCTTGGAGGCCTCCGGCGACAGCTTCCACGCGGCAGACTGGAGTCGCATGCGCCTCCAGCCCTGAGCCGGGTCAGGCCGGCTCGCTCCAGGTGAAGCTCCAGGCGCAGCAGTCGTCGCCTTGGAGCCGGCAGCGGTCCTGGCTGGCTTGGATGTCGCGGTAGCCCGCCAGCTCCAACAGGGAGCGCGCGTAGCCCACCAGGATCCCGCACATCTCGCCGCTGGGGTTCACGAAGTCGATCAGCTCGCAGCTGCCGCGACCGACGGCGTCGCGCACCAGGCAGAGCTTGCCGGTGTCGTGCATGGTCTTCCAGAGGACGCCGGCCACGCGCAGCACGCGCTCGCCCTGGTACTGCTGGAAGAGGTGGGCGTAGGCGCCGTTGCGGTTGCGCTGCATGGCTTCGGCGCCCAGCAGGGCCAGGATGTCCTCGGCCGGCGCGTCCAGGATCTCGACCATCGCGCCGACCAGCGCGACCAGGTCTTCCTCCGGATACCAGGCGCTCTCCAGGATCCGGTCGTCCAGGTAGTGGTGCACGGCAGCGGGCAGCGCCTGCAGCGCATCGTCCCTGCGGGTGCGCAGGAACTTCACGATCTCGACGATGCTGGTGCCCTTGGTACGGCCCAACGGGGGTCCTCCTGCAGACCCCCCGCCGTATCGGCAGATCGGGGGGTCGGCCCAAGCCCAGGGAGCAGGAGGCTGCGGCAGGCGGGGGCTTCTGGCCATGCGAGGAAAGCAGCACCACCCCCTGGGAAAACCCCAGATCGGCTTCCGCGGAACCCCGGCGGGGCCGCCGGACGGCCGCCGACCCTGAGCTAGTCTCGTCCGGCAACCGTCGGGAGAAGGAGTCCCCCGTGTCCAATCCGAGCGACCGGTCCGCAGGGCCGCTGCGCGTCATCCAGTGGAGCACCGGCAACGTCGGTACGTACTCGCTCCGCGCCATCCTCAACCATCCCGAGCTGGAGCTCGCGGGCCTCTGGGTCCACAGCGAGAAGAAGGTCGGCCGCGATGCCGGCGAGCTGTGCGGCATCGGCGACGTGGGCGTCGTCGCCACGAACGACGCCGATGCGCTGCTGGCGCTGGACGCCGACTGCGTCTGCTACACGGCCACCGCCGACCTGCGCCTGCTGGAGGCGGTGGAGGACGTGTGCCGGATCCTGCGTTCGGGCAAGAACGTGGTGTCCAGCTCGATCGTGCCGCTGGTGCATCCTTCGCACATGGGCCCCGACATCCAGAAGAAGCTGGAGGACGCCTGCCGCGAAGGAAAGGCGTCGCTCTGGTTCTCGGGGATCGATCCGGGCTTCGCGAACGACCTGCTGCCGCTCACCCTGTCCGGGCTGTGCGAGCGTTGGACCGAAATCCGCATCCGCGAGATCGTGAACTACGCCACCTACGACCAGCCGGAGGTGGTGCTCGGCACCATGGGCTTCGGCAAGTCGATGGACGAGCTTCCGCTGCTGCTCCAGCCGGGCATGCTCAGCATCGCCTGGGGCGGCACGATCCGGCTGCTGGCCGAGGGCCTGGGCGTGGAGCTGGACGAGATCGCCCAGCACTACGAGTGCCTGCCCGCCCCCCGCGACCT
>JAFDET010000261.1 GCA_019310195.1 Deltaproteobacteria bacterium | reverse complement strand
GCGGCCGCGATGCGCACGGCCGTCACCTTGTACTCGGGACAGTTCGATTCCGGGTCGCGCTGGGAGCCGGTGAGCCGGTTGGCGTGAGTCTCGGGGAAGTGGAACGAGAGGAAGAGCGTGCCGGGGCGCACGCGGCTGGTGATTCGCGCGGGCACGCACGCCGCGCCCCAGCGGCTCTCCAGCGAGACCGCTGCGCCGTCGGCGATGCCCTCCCGCTTCGCGTCGTCGGGGTGGATCTCCAGGCGGTCGTCGGGCTCGAGCTCCACGTTGGGCGTGCGGCGGGTCATGCTGCCGACGTTGTAGTGGTCCAGCACGCGGCCGGTGACCAGGCAGTAGGGGTAGCCCTCTACCGCGTCCTCGGGGCTGGGCTCGTACTCCACCGCCACCAGGCTGCCGCGCCCGCGCAGGAAGCCGTCGGCGTGCACGCACTCGGTGCCGGCGTGGTCCGCGGTCGGGCACGGCCACTGGAGTCCGTTGGGCTCCAGCCGCGCGAAGCTCACGCCGCCGAAGAGTTGCGGCGCCACCCAGGCGATCTCGTCCATGACCCGGGAGGCGGAGGCGTAGTGCCAGTTGGCGCCCATGGCGTTGGCCACGTCCCGCGCCACCTGCCAGTCCGGCAGCGCGTCGCCCGGCGGCGGCAGCGCGCGGCGCACCCGCTGGATGCGGCGCTCGCCGTTGGTGAAGGTGCCCTCCTGCTCGAAGACCGACGCGGCGGGCAGCACCAGGTGGGCGTGGCGCGCGGTCTCGGTGAAGAAGAGCTCCTGCACGATCAGGAGATCCAGGCGGCGCAGCGCCTCGAGCACCTGGCGCTCGTTGGGATCGCTCTGGGCGACGTCCTCGCCCTGGATCCAGAGCCCGCGGATCTGTCCGCTCTGCGCGGCCTCCAGCATCTCGGGGATCGTCAGCCCGGGCTTCTCGGGCGGCAGCGAGCCCCAGAGCGTGGCCAGCCGGTCGCGCAGCTCGGGATCGGTGAGGGTCTGGTAGCCGGTCAGCTGGCCGGGCATGGCGCCCATGTCGGCGTTGCCCTGCACGTTGTTCTGGCCGCGCAGCGGCAGCATCCCCGCGCCCGGGCGCCCGATGGACCCCAGCAGCATGCCCAGGTTGCACAGGGCCATCACCGACGCCGTGCCCTGGGTCAGCTCCGAGAGCCCCAGGCCGTGCACGAAGAGCGGCGGGCCGCTGGCCGACATGCGGCGCGCCGCCGCCAGGATCGAGGCGAGGTCCACGCCGCAGAGGCGCGCGTTCTTCTCCAGGTCCACACCCCCGAGGAACTCCGCGAAGTCCTCGAAGCCCTCGAGCCGCTCCTCGACGTAGCGCCGGTCGATGGCGCCCTCGTCCAGCAGCACCTTGGCCAGGGCGTTGAAGAGCGCCACGTTGGTGCCCGGGCGCAGCGCCAGGTGCACGTCGGCGTCCTCGGCCAGCTCGATGCGGCGCGGGTCGATCACCACCAGTGCGGCGCCGCGCCGGCGCGCGCGCTTGATGCGCGCGCCCAGCACCGGGTGCGCCTCGGTCGGGTTCGCGCCTGCCACCACGATGCACGAGGCGCGCTCCAGGTCCGTGTACGAGGCGGACGCCGCGCCGGTGCCGGTGACCCGCTGCAACGCCAGCGCCGTCGAGGAGTGGCACACGCGTGCGCAACAGTCGACGTTGTTGGTTCCGATCACCGTGCGGAAGAGCTTCTGCAGCAGGTAGGCGGCCTCGTTGGTGGAGCGCGACGAGGTGAACACGCCCAGCGCGTCCGGGCCGTGGGCTTCCCGGATCTCGTTCAGGCGCTGGGTCGTCCAGCCCATGGCCTCGGGCCAGGTCAGCTCGTGCCAGTCGCTGCCGGTGCGCAGCATGGGACGCTTCAGCCGGTCTTGCGAGGACTGCCAGGCGTGGGAGTAACGGCCCTTCACGCACAGGTGGCCGCGGTTCACGGCCGCCTCGGGCGTGCCCGCGATGCGCAGGATCCGTTTGCCGTTCGTCTCCACGTCCAGCTGACAGCCCACGCCGCAGTAGCCGCAGGTGGTGCGGGTGCTGCGCGTGGTGCGGTAGCCCGCGCGTCCGTCCTCGCGGTCGCGGTCCGAGAGCGCCCCGCTGGGGCACAGATCCACGCAGGCGCCGCACGCCACGCAGGGGCTCTCGGCGAACACCTCGCTGCCGCCGAACACCAGCCGCGACTCGGCGCCCCGGTTCTCCACCGCGTAGACGTCCTGGCCCTGGAGCTCCGAGCAGGCCAGCAGGCAGCGCCGGCAGGTGATGCAGCGTGCGCGCTCGAAGCGCAGGTAGGGGTGGCTGGCGTCGACGGCAATGGGGTCGCGTCGCGGGCCGCGGCCCACAACGCCCAGCTCGGCCATCAGTCGCTCCAGCGGCGTGCCGTCGGGGTTCGCGGTGAAGCCGGCGTCGGGGTGCTCATCCACCACCAGCTGAAGCACGTTGCGGCGCAGCGCGGACAGGGCCGGCGTGTCCGTGCGCACCTCGGTGCCCGGCTCCAGCGGGGTGTGGCACGCAGCCTGGGGACGCTCGGCGCCCTCCACGTCGACCACGCATAGGCGGCAGCCGCCCTCGGCCGCAAGCCCCTGGACGTGGCAGAGCGTGGGGATCGGGATCCCCGCGCGCCGCGCTGCCGACAGGATCGTGTCGTTCTCGCGCACCGCGACGCGCCGGCCGTCGATGGTGGCGGTGGCGGTCACGCCGGACCTCCGAAGATCTCGTCGCCGAACCCGACCAGGAGCTCTTGCACGGTGGCCGGCAGGCGCTGTCCGAAGGCGCACAAGCTTGCGGCGGCGATCACCTCCAGCAGCGCTTCCAGGTCGCGGCGTGCGGCGCCGGCTTCCAGCATGGCCAGGGCCCGGCGCGAGCCCAGGCCGCAGGGCGCGCACTTGCCGCACGACTCGTCGGCGAAGAAGCCGAGCCAGTGGTGCAGCAGGGCGCGAGGGTCGTCTCCCTCCAGGACCGGAACGATTCCGCCGTGGCCCAGCTCGAGGCCGTGCTCGCGCATGGCCGCGTAGCAGACGGGCACATCCCAGTTCCCGGGTAGCGCTACGCTGCCCATGGGGCCGCCCAGGCAGAGGGCGCGGATGGCGCGCCCGTCGCGCCCGCCGCCGCCGTGCCCCTCCACCACCTGACGCAGCGAGGTCCCGAACGGCACCTCCATGATTCCGGGCCGCGCGAAACCGCGCGCCAGGCACAGCGCCTTGGTGCCCGACGACGCGTGGGTGCCCAGCGCCGCGTAGGCCTCGGCGCCCCGGCCCACGATCCACGGCACGTTGACCAGGGTCTCCACGTTGTTCACCACGGTCGGGAGCCCGTCGAGCCCGGACTCGGTGGGGTAGGGCGGGCGCAGCCGCACCTCGCCCCGCCGGCCTTCCAGAGCGTTGAGGAGCGCGGTCTCCTCGCCGCACACGTAGCTGCCGCGCCCGCGGCGCACCTGCACGTCGAAGCGGAACCCGCTCCCCTCCAGCGCTTCACCCAGCCAGCCCGCGCGGCGCGCCTCGTTCACCGCGCGCTCCATGCGCTCGGCTGCGCGCGGGTACTCGCCGCGCACGTAGACCATCCCTTCCTCGGCGCCCACCGCGAAGGCGCACAGCGCCAGGCCCTCGAGCACCGCATGGGAGTCCAGCTCCATCAGCACGCGGTCGACGAAGGAGCCGGGATCGCCCTCGTCGCCGTTGGCAACCACCACCTTGGGCCCCGCGGCCGAGGCGCAGGCCTGCCACTTGCGGCCGGTGGGGAAGCCGGCGCCGCCACGGCCGCGCTCGCCCGAGGCGATCATGGCGTCCAGCACGTCGCGGGCGGGGCGCATCACCGCCTGCTCCAGGGTCTGCCACACGCCGGCGGCCCGGGCCGCCTCGAGCCCGGAGCAGTCGCCCGCGGCGACGCGTGCGGTCACCAGCGCCGGACCCAGGGCGCGAATCGCGGGCTGCGGATCCAGCTCGCGCTGGTCGGGGCCGCGGGCGCAGCCCGCCGCGTCCAGGCTCGCCGGCCCGCGGTCGCAGTAGCCCAGACAGTAGGCGCCGCGCTCCCCGGGCTCGGGCGTTGCGCCGGCCAAGCCGCAGGCGGTGCCGTGGCACACGCGCGGGCGGTCCGGGTCCGCGCGCGGCTCCGCGAAGAACGATGCCACGCCCCGCTCCTCGGCTTCGGATTGGCGCCTCACGAGTTCCACCGTCTCGGCCTCGCCCCGCGCCTAGTCGCGCGGCCCCAGGTAGGCCGCTCGCAGCAGATCCGTCTCGGTCACCAGGCCCAGCACGTGGCCGCTCTTGTCCACCACCGGCAGGCAGCCGATCTGCTCCTGAACCATGCGCAGCGCGGCCTCGGAGAGCGGCGTCTCCGGGCGCACCGTGGTCACCTCCCGGCTCATCACCTCCGACACGTCGATGGAGTGCAGGAAGGCCTTGCGGTGACCTGGATCGAAGTCCATCAGCTTGGTCAGCGCCGCCTCCATCACATCGCGCGTGGACAGGATGCCGACCAGGCGGCCTTCCTCCACCACCGGCAGGTGACGGAACTTGCCGATCTCGAAGAGTCGCTCGGCGAAGTCCACGCGCTCCTTGGACGCGCTCCTTGGGATCCACCGAGACGAAGTCCTTGCGGGCGATGTCGATCACAGGCGTGGTCTGCACTCCCATGCGTCCTCCCGACTTCTCTTGGATGGCGTTCTATGCACTTTTTCAGTTGCAGACAACGTGCCCGCGCGCCGTGCCACCAGCGCGGCTCTCGTGGGCTTCGAGGGCCACGGGCTGTGACAGTTCGCCCCAGCGCCGTTGCACACAGGGACGTTCCTGCAGCGTTGCACGGAGGGGCAGTCCTGGTGGGCTGGTCGCCGCGCAGGATCCGGAGCCGAGCCTACGGCGGGGGTGCGCTGACCGGCTCGTTGGGACAGGGGTCCGAGGTGGGCGCGCCGTTGTTGAGGAGCGTCGTCAGCCGGGCTTCGATCTTCTCGGAGACGGCGCTGTGGCCGTCCCGGGTGGGGTGCATGGTGCCGCGGTGAGTTCCCTGCTTGGCTGCGGACTGGAGGACGGTGTTGATCCAGTTGCCCTGCAAGTCGATGGGGTCCGCGCACCAGCCGTGGCTCTTGAACTCGTCGCGCGGGGCGACGTAGGTCCAACCGTGCTGGCCGGCGGCCAGGCACAGGCGCCGGTTCAGCTTG
>JAFDET010000260.1 GCA_019310195.1 Deltaproteobacteria bacterium | reverse complement strand
GCCGGAGGACGAGACCACGGTCAGCGAGCACGAGGCGGAGACGAACCGGCGCTTCAAGAAGTACCTGATGATCGCCCGCTACTCCGGCCAATACGTGCGGCCCCCGAAGGAGGAGACGCCGGAGTAGGTCGCCGGCCGCGGCCGCGATGGTCCAGAGCTTGATGTCCCGGAAGAGTCGCTCGGGTGCGTACTCCTGCATGTAGCCCGAGCCGCCCATGAGCTGCATGGCCTCCAGGGCCACCTCGGCGGCCGCCTCGGTGGCGTACCACTTGGCCGCGCTCACTTCGCGCTCGCTGCCCTTGCGCTCCCGTTGCAGCCAGATCAGCTTGAGCATCAGGTTGCGCACGTTCTCGCACGCCACGTACATGCGGGCCAGCTTCTGCTGGATCAGCTGGAAGGCGGCGATGGGCTTGCCGAACTGGCGGCGGTCCATGGCGAAGGCGATGGAGTCCTCGAGGCAGCGCTCGATCACGCCCAGGCACATGGCCACCACCACGCCGCGCTCCGACGCCAGGGTCTGCTCGGCCAGGTCGCGGGCCGGACGCTCGGGGTCGCCGAGCAAGTGGCTGCGGGGGACGCGGCAGTCCTCCAGGAACACCTCACCGGTGGGCGTGGCGTGCATGCCCAGCTTCTTCATGGGCGCGCCGGTGGAGAGGCCCGGCGTGCCCCGCTCGACCACCACCGGGAAGATGCGCCGCTTGTCCCCCTTGTCGCCGCCCGGGTCCTCCAGCCGCGCATAGATCAGCAGCACTTCCGCCTCGGGGGCGTTCGAGATGAAGGTCTTGCTCCCGTTCAGGACGACGGCGTCGCCCTCGATCCGCGCCGACGTCTTCATGGCGAACGCGTCGGAGCCGGAGTCGGGCTCGGTCAGCGCCCAGCAGCCCACCTTCTCGAACGCGATCAGCGGCAAGGCGCAGCGCTCGATCAGGTCGGCGTCCCCCTTGGCGCCGATGGTCGCGGCGGCGCCCAGGTTGCTCAGCAGGCAGAGCGCCAGACCCGGGCTCGAGCGGGCCAGCTCCTTGGTGACCACCGAGGCCATCCCCAGGTCGCCCGAGTCCAGGCCGCCGGGCCGCTCGCGCGGGGACGTCCCGCGCGGCGGGTCGCCCGCACGGAGCCGGTCGGCACGGGCCTGCATGGGCGCGCCCAGCGCCTCGCGCAGCCCGAAGGCCTCGGCGAAGCCGCGCAGTACGTCGAAGGAGCGGACCTCGCCGGATTCGATCTCGGCGATGCGCGGCTCGACCTCGCGCTTGCAGAAGTCGCGCACGGCCGCCTCGACCGCGCTCAGCGTCTCGTCCAGCTCGAACATGGCAATCCTCTTGCGCTCAGAGCCGCCGCTGCAGCATGGCGCCATCGGGGAACTGGGTCGCCGTCAGATGCCAGTCCACCAGCACGCCCTCGGTGATGGGCGGGCGGGGAGCCTCCCAGGCGGTCAGGCGCTCGGCGATGGTTGCCGCGTCCAGGGCCACGTCCAGTGACTTGCTCTTGCAGTCGATGCAGATCTCGTCGCCCTCCTGCACGATGGCCAGGGGCCCGCCTACCTGGGCTTCGGGGGAGACGTAGCCCACGCACAGCGCGCCCTCGGTGGCGCCGCTGAAGCGCGAGTCGGTCACCACCGCCACGTCGCACAGGCCCAGGGAGCCCAGGATCAGCGGCACGCGGAAGTTCTCGCTGAAGCCGGGGCCGCCCCGGGGGCCCTGGTAGTGGATCACGACCACGTCGCCCGATTCGATGCTTCCGCCGAAGATGGCGCCGATGGCCTCCTGCTGGCTGCGGAACACCCGGGCGGGTCCCCGGAAGATCTGGTCCTGGCCGCCGCTGATGGTGTAGCGGCACAGCGAGCCGTCCGGGGCGAGGTTGCCGCGCAGTACCTTGATGCCGCCCGTGGGGTAGATCGGCTTCTCGGCGGGCAGGATGACCTCGCTGCGGTGTACCTCGGTGGTCTCCAGGATCTCGCCGACGCTGCGGCCCGAAACCGTGGGCCGATCGCGGTGGACCTTGGACTCGATGCGCTTGAGGATGGCGAATGCGCCGCCCGCCTCGTGCACGTCCACCACGGTGAAGGGCCCGCTGGGCCGCACGGGGCAGTAGTAGGGCGTGTCGTCGCTCAGGAAGTCGAACGTGTCCACGTCGATGTCGAGCTGCATGTACTTGGCGAGGGTCAGCAGGTGGAGGATGCCGTTGGTGCCCGCGCTCAGGGCCATCACCAGGCGTCCCGCGTCGCGGATCGAATCCGCCGTGACCAGGTCGCTGAAGCGCAGCCCGTCGCGCACCAGCTGCACCGCGCGGAAGCCCGTCTCCTTGGCCTGGCGCAGCTTCTCCATGTCGTTGCCGGGCGTCGTGGATGCGTGGGGAAGGCACAGGCCCATGACCTCGGTGGCCATCTGCACGGTGTTGGCGGTGGTGAGCTCCGGGCAGGCGCCGCAGCCCGTCACCCACTGGCTCTCCATCTGGTGCAGCTGCTCGCGCATCTCCTCGGCGCTGATCTGGTCGGCCAGGTACTCGTTGACCAGGGTGAGGGCCACGTCGGTGGGGAAGGCGGTGGGCTGGCCGCGGAAGCTGCCGGGTCGCGCCGGGCCGCCGGGCAGGAAGATCGTGGGCAGGTCCAGCCGGGCCGCGCCCAGCCAGTGGCCCGGCACGATCTTGTCGCAGGTGCCGATGCAGACCAGCCCGTCGGCGTTGTAGTTGCGCATCTGGATCTCGACGCTGTCGGCGATGGCGTCGCGCTGGGGCAGGTCGTAGAGCAGGACCTCGTCCTGGCTGCCCAGGTTGCGGCAGTGGCCGGCGCAGGGCGCGATCGTAGAAAACTCGATGGGTACGCCGCCGGCCAGCAGCACGCCCTGCTTCACCGCCTCGCCCAGCTGCTTCAGGTGCATGTGGCCCAGGCCCACATCCTGGGGACTGTTGGCCACGGCGATTACGGGACGCTCCAGCTCGGCGTCGATGTAGCCGGATGCCTTCCAGAAGAAGCGGTCGACCTTGAGCTCGGCGAACACCTCGACGGACTTGATGATCTGGTCACGAGTGAGCTTCTGGAACTTCTTCATGGTCCTTCCTCACGCCCGTCCGGGCGGGTTCGTTCCATCAATGATGCTGGGGCCAGCGGTCGAGGAAGCGCTCGGCCACGTTGAGACACAGTGCCATCAAGGTGAGCTGCGGGTTCGCGTGGGTGGAGGCGGGGAACACGCTGGTATCCGCCACGAACAGGTTCTTCGTGCCGTGGACGCGGCCCTCCGCGTCGCACACCGAGCCGCCGGCGTCCGGGCCCATGCGCGCCGTTCCCATGGGATGGTACGCGGACACCTTCACGTCGGCGGCCCGGAAGCGCCGCCGCTCCAGCGCGCGGACGTCCTCCAACGAGCGCAGCGGCGGCAGGGACGGGAGCCCCGAGTAGACCTCGCCGGCACCGGCGGCGAAGAGAACCCGCGCGGCCAGGCCGATGGCCCGGATCGTCTTGTCCACGTCCCGCGGGTCCAGCCGGTAGAGCATGCTGGGTCCGGCCACGGGAAGGTTGCGCACGCGCCCGGTGCCGGTGTCGGAGACGATGGAGCCGATGCTGGCCATGTGGGGATAGGCGTCCAGGAGCTGTGCGTGCTCGAGGCCGATGCCGGGCAGGGCGCCCGCGCTGTAGGTCATGCCCAGCGGCGGGAAGGTGGCCTCGAGCAGGATGCCCTCCTCGATCAGCTCGTCGATGGCATAGGACTGCATGACGCCCTGCCAGCCGTTGACCACCTCCTCGAAGCGCCCCGTCACGCCGCTGCCCGGATGGATGCGCAGATGGTTTCCCAGGGCCGGGTTGCCCCGGGCGATCTTCGACCCTCGCAGCAGCAGGGGGGTCATCAGGGCGCCGGCGCAGAGGAAGACGCTGCGGGCACGAACGCGCAGGCGTCCGCCGGTGGGCTTGCGCTCGGCGTCCAGGATGCGCGCGCGGATCTCCTCTGCCCGATCTCCGCGCAGGACGATCTCGTCCACCCGACATCCCGCGTAGATCCGGGCCCCGTGGTGCACGGCCGCCGGCAGGCTGGTCAGGTGCATGGCCTGCTTGGCGTCGCGAGGGCAGCCGAAGGCGCATTGCCCCGTGCCCGCGCAATCTCGTGTGGGCCTGGGGACGGGCTGGGAGCGCAGGCCCAGCGCCTCGGCGCCGCGCCGGACGATCTCGCCGTTTCGGCCCATGATGTCGTCGGCCACGGGCTGAATGTGCAGCTGCTCGTCCAGCAGATCGTACTTCGGCGCCATGCGCTCCGGCGCGGCGAGCGTTGCGCCGTGCTCGCGAGCCCACCGGTCCAGGACGGAGTCGGGCGCGCGCAGGCAGGTGCCGGAGTTCACCACGGTGGTGCCGCCGACGACCCGGCCCATGGGGATCGGGATCACCGAGTCGCCGATGGCCGTGGTGAGGCCGTTGTTCCGGCAGTACTTGACGGTCCGACGCAGCGCGGACCCGCCGAAATCCTCGCGCGAGACGGGTCCGCCCTCCTCGACGATCACCACGTCCAGGCCGGCCTGGGCCAGCTCGCGCGCGATGGTTGCGCCGCCGGCGCCGCTGCCCACCACCACGACGTCGCACTCCACCTCCACGTGGCCGCGCAGCTCCGGGTGGCGCAGGACGGGTAGCTCGGTCTCCGGGGGGATCGGCATGCCCTGCTTGAGTGGGAGGTTGTGATCCCCCACGTGCTTGCGGAAGCGCTCGTCGCCGGCGTAGACCATCTCGCACAGGGCGCGCAGCGAAAGTGCGACATCGTGCCCCACTCGCTTTCCGGCCAGCGCCGCACCCAGCCAGGCGTCGCGTCGT
>JAFDET010000259.1 GCA_019310195.1 Deltaproteobacteria bacterium | reverse complement strand
CGTGGGTTCGGTGCAGGTGACGTTGCGGCTCTCGACGCGGGTCAGGCGTTCGGCGAGCGCGACCGAGCCGGGACCGGGTACGGGCGTCCGGATGTCGGGAGGAAGCGTAGGGGGTGCGGGCACGGTCGGATTCTAGCCTTCGGGCTGTGCTCCGGCGCTGTAGACTCCGGTGATGGGGAGGCCGGGGGCAGGGGACTGGGAGGGAAACCGCGGCGAGCGCATTCGCGCCGGCTGGCTCTCCCTGGTCGTCGGCGTCGCCATCTTTGCGGGCAAGCTGGCCACCTACGGGGTGACCGGATCCACCGCCGTCTTCTCCGACGCCATGGAGTCCGTGGTCAACGTGGCCGCGGCGGCGCTCCTGGTCTACAGCCTGCTGGTCGCGTCCCGGCCCGCGGACCGCGACCACCCCTACGGCCACGGCAAGGTCGAGTTCTTCTCGGCCGGCGTGGAGGGCACGTTGATCGCGCTGGCCGCGGTCCTCATCATCGGCCAGAGCGTGCGCGACCTGGTGCGCGGCCCGGAGCTGCATCGCTTCGAACTCGGCGTCTTGTTCCTGAGCGGCCTGGCCTTGGTGAATGGAACGCTGGGCGTGTACCTGATTCGCCTGGGCCAGCGTACCCGCTCGCTGGCGCTGGAAGCCGACGGCCGCCATCTGATGACCGATGTGCTGACCAGCATCGGGGTCGTGGCGGGCCTGATTGCGGTCTGGGCCACGGGCTGGCTGTGGCTCGACCCCCTGGTGGGGATGGCGGTCGCGCTTCACATCCTCGCCGCCGGCTGGTCCCTGATCCGCCGCGCCGTCGGCGGGCTGATGGACGAGGCCGATACCGAATCGTTGCGGCGCATCACGGATGCCCTGGAGGGTTCGCGCGAGCCCTGGTGCATCGACGTCCACGGGCTGCGCGCCTGGCGCTCCGGTGCTCTCCAGCACGTGGACCTGCACGTTGCCGTGCCGCGCTACTTCGACGTGGAGCGCGTGCACGACATCAACGACGGGATCGAGGCCACGATCCTTTCCGCCATGGAGGCCGGCGGCGACGTGCTGGTGCACTTCGACCCGTGCCGGCCGCGCCAATGTGGGTGCTGCGCCATGTCCGACTGTCCGGTGCGCGAGCATCCCTTCGGTCGCCGGCAGCCCATCGATCTGGAGCGGGCGGTGCGCGGCGACGAGGAGCTGGAGACGGGCCTCCCGGTGACGGAGGCGACCCCGTGAACGAGGACGAACGCACGCGCAGGCTCGTCCAGGTATTCTTTCTCCTGAACCTGCTCCAGGGCTACCTCTGGGCGATCAACGGAACCGCGTCCAAGTACATCCGCGAGGAGTTCGGCCTCTCCGAGTCGGCTCTGGCCTTCGCTTTCGGGGTCTTTGCGTCGGGCTCGCTGGGTACGCTCTGGCTCTCTCGCCTGGCGGATCGGCACGGCCGCCGCCGCCTCACCCTGCTGGCCTGCGCGGCGGCTCCCCTGCTGGCCGTGGCCAGCGGTCTGGCTCCCGGCATCGTCTCCTACGTGGCGGTGCAGATCGGCGTCGTGGCGTTGATCGGAACGCTCTTCGCCGTGAGCGTGGTGGTGATCACCGAGGAGCTGCCCGACGACGCGCGCGCCAAGGCCCAGGGTTGGGTGGGCCTGGCCAGTGGGCTGGGCAGCGGACTCGTCCTGGTGCTGGTGGCCGGCGTCGTGCTCTTGCCCGGGGGCTGGCGCTGGCTCTGGGCGCCGGTGGTTCCGATGATCTTCCTGCTGCCGCGCTTGCGGCGTTTCCTGCCCGAGACGGATCGCTTCCGCAAGGCCGAGCAGCTGGGGGAAACCCAGTCGGCGGAAATCCGGGAGCTGTGGCATTCGCGCTACCGGGGGCGCGCGATCGGGATCTTCGCCACCGCATTCCTGGGCAACGCCGCCAACGTCGCTGCCATGACCTGGGGGATGTACCACCTGCTCGAGAACCTGGAGCTTCCCCAGGCCGAGGCCAGCGCGATCTTCGTCATCGGGGGAGCACTGGCGGTGCTGGGCTTTCCCCTGGGCGGGCGCTGGTCCGACGACTTTGGGCGACGTCACACCGCCGCCCTGGGCAGCCTGATCTCCACGGTCTTCGCGATCGGCTTCTTCTGGATTCCCCGCGACTCCCCGATGCTGGTGCCGCTTCTGGCGATCACGTTCGGCATCAACGGGCTGTTCCGCACCGCCAAGATGATCGCGTGGCGTACCTCGGCCACGGAGCTCTTCCCTACGCGGCTGCGCGCTGCGGTGCAGGGCCTCTCGGCCGTGATGGCGTCGCTCTCCGGGATCTTCGCGCAGTTCACGATGGCGGTGCTGGCGCCACTCCTCGGCGGTCTGGTGGAGGCCGCATCCGTTGTGATCCTGCTGGGCATCCCGGCCGCGATTGTCTTCTGGTGGTTCGTGCCGGAGACGGCGGGTGTGGAGCTGGAGAGCGCCGCGCTGGAGGACCGTGCTGCAGTGGCGTACGTGGGCCTCGGCTCCAACCTGGGCGATCGCGCGGGCCAGCTCGACCGCGCGCTGGGCGCCCTGGGCGCGACGCCCGGGATCACCGTCACCAAGACCAGCGCGCTCTACGAGACCGATCCCGTGGGCGGCCCGCCCGGGCAGGGCCCCTATCTCAATGCGGTGGCTGTGTTGACCACGACCCTGGCGCCGCGAGCGCTGCTGGAGCGGCTGCTGGCCATCGAACTCGAGGCGGGGCGAGCGCGGTGCGCGGATCGCGATGCGTCGCGGGAGCTCGACTTGGATCTGCTCCTCTACAACGAGGCGAGGATCGACGAGCCGGACCTGGTAGTTCCCCACCCGCGGCTGCACGAGCGCGGCTTCGTGCTGGAACCCCTGCGCGACGTGGCGCCCGACCTGGTGCACCCGGTGATCGGCGAAGACGTGGAGACCCTGGCCGCCCGCGTCCGCGACGAAAACGCCGTCCGCCCCTACTCCGGCTGAATCCAAGGAACTAGCGGGACTGTCCCGCCAGTTCCCTTTCTCAGTCCAGGTCGAGGGCGGGGAGGATGACGCGTAGGCGGACGCCGCCGGGCACGGGGCGTGCGGCCAGCGAGCCTCCGCAGCTGGCGACCACCGCGGAGGCCGCTTCGAGGGAGAGCTCCGATCCGGCGTCGGGCGCGGCGGCCGGGTCCAGCACTTCGTCCAGCGCCAATGCCGACAGCTCATTGCCCAGCAGGTCCAGCTCCAGCAGGGCCGTCTCGGGCTTGTCTCCCGGAGATACGGCAATGCGCAAGCACGCGTCCGCGCGGGCGAGGTCCGCCAGGCGATACACCAGCAGGAATACGAGTAGCTCGATGCGCGCCGGGTCGGCCTCCAGGTAGAGGGGCTCCGGCGGCGCCTCGGCCACGAGCTGGAAGCGGCTGCTCAGGGTGTCTTCCAGCGCGGGCGTCACGCGCCGCAGTACTCCGCCCAGCTCCGTCTCGTCCGTGCTCCCGAAGTGCGCGGCGTGGTGCGCGGTCAGGGAACGGGAGATGCGGATGCAGCGATCCAGCTGACGCTGCAGTTCGAGCTCCTCGCCGGGGACGTTGGCCAGACCGGTTAGCGCGGTCAACGCGTTGTTCAGCGAATGGGCGGCGCCCGCCGTCATGCGCCAGGCGCACTGCAGGTGGGCGATCTCCAGGAGCGCTTCCTCGTCCAGGGCGGCGGCGCGGGCTCGCATCCTCGCTCCATCGGCTCGACTGCCCCGCGGCCTGAGGCGGGACCCGGCCCCGGACGTACGCGGCCCCGGGCACCGTGCCCGGGGCCGCAAGGGGGCGATACCGGTGGCGGGTCGGCTTTCGTCTCGCCCCCTCAGTCTTTTCCGGCACGCTGGCCGCGCGACACGCGTTCCTGCATGCGGGCACGCAGCTCCTTCAGGAGCTCGATCTCGAGCTCCAGGTGCTGGACTCCCGACTCCCGCAGGAACTCCACGAAGAAGGTGGAGAAGGCACGCGGATTGGCCTGCTCGGCTCGGAGCTGGTCCAAGCCGGCCTGGGCGCGATCCGCCTGCTTGTCCAGCCAGGAGAGCGCTTCGCCAAAGTCCTCCTCGTGCGCGAAGAGGAGCTTCAGATAGAGTGGGTTGCGCACGCTGGGAACCCCGTCGGGCGCCACCCGGCGCCACAGGGCCAGCTCTTCGCACCCGGCGTTGGTGATCGTGTAGACCTTGCGGTCGGGACGGCCCTCGGCGCTGGGCTCGCGGCGGCCCTGGACCAGTCCCTCCTCCTCCAGCTTGCGCAGGCTCGGGTAGATGGCCGCCAGGTTGACCGGCCAGAAGGTGGAGATGCCTTCGTCGAGCACCCGTTTGAGCTGGTACCCGTGCATCTCGCGGTAGTCGAGGATCCCGAGGATGGCGTGGCGCAGGGACATGCGTGAATTCCGTTATGACCGTTTATAATATGCATAATCGCCATGGGTCAAGCCGGTGCCAGCCGGCGCTCTGCTACCTTGGACCGCCGTCCCGGATTCCCGCTGTGAGGACGCCCGTGGCCCAGAGTCCCCAGATGCTGGAAAAATCCATTTCTTCCGAAGCGTTGGAGGAGATCTCCGGCGGCCGCCTGGAAGCGCTGCCGGCACCCGAGGTGTTGGAGTGGGCGATCAAGACCTTCCACCCGGGGATCGCCCTGTCCGCTTCCTTCGGCGGGCCCGAGGGCATGGTGGTCCTGGACATGATGCACCGGCTCAATCCG
>JAFDET010000258.1 GCA_019310195.1 Deltaproteobacteria bacterium | reverse complement strand
TCCTGGCGGTCCTGGGCCTCGAGACGCTGCGGCGGCCGGATCCCAAGGCGGTCACGTCCGTGGTGGGCTGCTTCTGGTTCTCCGGCGACGGGGCCTATCGGGACCTCCGCGTCACCGCCTACCACCCTACGCGGCTCGGCACGCTCGAGTTCGCCGCAGCCGTGTCCGACGCCTGCTTCCGCGCATCCGGGGGGCGCGGGACGAAGGTCGTGAGATGAGCGCTACTCGGCCGATCGCGTCTTGACCTGGTAGGGCTCCTCCCGTGCGATCTTCACGGGGAAGTCCTTGCTCAGCCGATCGGTGGTGTGGACGCCGTTGGCCACCGCGGTGCGGTTGACGTTCCACCTTGATGGTGGCGATCTCACGCGGCGTGATGGGCCGGAAGCTCCGGGCGACGTTGACGAAGATGCCTTCGTGCTGGCGCGAGAGCGAGAGCCCCATGATGCGGAAGATCACCTCGTCGTCGCCGTGCTTCCACAGCAGCCAGGTGACCACGGCGTGAAACGACCCGCGGCCGGTGCTCGCCGTGCCGCGCGAGCGCAGCGCCTTGCGCCCGCCGACCTTCACCTTCTCGGGCTTCTCCAGCCGCAGACCGTCCTTGCCCATCTTGGCGATGTACTTCTCGGCGGCGGCGTCCAGGTCGGTCCCGGTCCCTCCGAACTCCAGCACGACCTGGGCATTGCGCTCCGGAGAGAGGGCGCCGACAGCCGAGTGGGTGTTGCGGGTCTCCCAGCCGTCGGGGAAGCGGATCGTGAAGCCCATGTCCGGGTGCAGGAAGCGCGTGCGCTTGAAAACGCCCTCAGACGCGGGGAGACCGATGGCGAGCCCGTCCAACAGCGCGAGAAACCCGGCGCGCCCTTCGACGATTCCCGGCTTGGGCGCCCACTGCACCCGGCTGGCTCGCGCCGCATTGTCTGCGACACGCTCTCGGCTGCTGGGGTGACTGTCCCGCCAGCTGGGAATCCGCGACGAGCCGCGCGACAGGCGCTCGGCGAAGTCCAGCTGCTTCATGAAACTGGACATGCCGTGGGGGTCGTAGCCGGCGGCGCCGGCGAGCTTCTGGCCCAGCTTGTCGGCGGTGCGCTCCTGGTCACGGCCATAGCCCGCCAGACTGGCGAATTGCATGAACTGGAAGAATCCGGGAACGCCCTCCACGATCTGCTGGCGCGCGGCCGCGTGGCGCTGGGAGACGTGAGTGATCTCGTGGCCCAGCACGTTGGCCACTTCGTCCTCGGAGTTCGCCAGGATCAGCAGTCCGCGCGACACATAGATGAAGCCACCGGGCAGGGCGAAGGCGTTGGGCGTGTCCTCGTTCACCACGTTGAAGGTGTACTTGAAGACGTGCCCGCCGTGGCGCGCGACCCGCGCGCCTACCTTCTTCACGTAGTCCGCCAGGGGCCCCTCCATGATCCCCATGGCCTGAGCCACCTGCTGGGAGGCCTCGGCGCCCGCCCTGCGGTCGTCCTGGGGGATGGTGAGGACCGGGGGCTTCTTGTCCCGCTTCTCCTCTTCCTCCTGCGCGTCTTCCGGCTGCTTCTCGGACGCTTCGGCCTTCTCGGCTTCGGGTTCGCCGCCGTCTTCCGCCGCGAGGGTGGGAAGGGGCACCGAGAAGAACACGAGGCCTAGAACGAACAGAGCAGCGAGGAGAAGCCTGGGCACGCGGGGAGCATAGGGGCCGGAACGAACCTTTCCAATGTCGCCCCCGGGTGCCATGCTCCGCCCCATGCGAGCGCTCGGTTCAGGACTCGCCCTCGGTGTGGCGCTGGCTGCGCTGACGGCCTGCGGCAAGCCGCCTCCCATCGCCGAGTTCGGCTTCCTGGCGACCCGGCCCGACGTAGTTCGGCCGCTGGTGATCAAGCGGGGCGTCCAGGGCGAGTGGTGCTTCACCGAGAACCTGATCGCCACCCTCTTGCGCCCGCCGTGGAACGCGCGCCTGGCGGACCACGGCCGCGCGGTTCGCGACGCGCTCGACGGGATTCCCACCGCCAACGTCCTGACCCACGTCGACGTGCGCGTGCGCATCGAGCAGTACCTGCTCTTCCAGCGCATCTGCGCGGTGGTGCAGGGCGACGCCGGGAGGGTCGAATGATCCGGACGTTCGCCGTGCCGGTGCTGGCAATGCTCTGCAGCGGCTGCGTGACCTACCAGCGCGGCGTCATCGACGCGGCGGCGCCCGAGCCGCTGCCGCTCGACTGGGTCACCGTGGCCGAGCACGTAGAGGGCCGCTCCTGCGGGAAGTGGCAGGAGCGCCAGTACGAGCTGGCGGTCGAGGACGCCCTGGCCAGGGCCCCGGGGGCCGAAGCGATGACCGACGTACGCTACCGCTTCGAAAACCTGTGCATCGTGGTCCACGGCCGAGCGGTACGGATCGGCCGCGAGAACCACTGAGGCGGATCGCGTTCAAGCACGGTTTCCTCCAGCACGCGGCCGCAGGTCTCCGGATGGACGCGGGCGACCCGGACGGGCACCCGGAAACCCAAGGCCGCCGACTCCGGGGTAGAGTGGAGCGATGGGCCTCCGCGAGCTGCGCATCCCCGTTTCCGAACGCCTCGGCGACGTGACGGCGCTGCTGCTGCGGCCGCGCGGTGCGCGCGCCCTGTTGGCGTTCGCTCACGGCGCCGGCGCGGACATGCACCACGCCTTCATGCAGGCCGCCGCCGAGGCGCTCTCCGACCAGGGCATCGCCACCCTGCGTTACCAGTTCCCCTACAGCGAAGCCGGCCGCCGGGCACCGGATCACCGCAAGACCCTGCTCGCCACGGTGCGCGCCGCCGTCGCGGCGGCGGGAAAGCAGGCGCGCGGGCTCCCGCTGCTGGCCGGGGGCAAGTCCATGGGTGGACGCATGACCTCGCTGGCCGCCGCCGAGGGCGACCTGGACGCCGTGCGCGGAATCGTGTTCTTCGGGTTCCCGCTCCACGCGGGCGGCAAGCCGTCGAACGAACGCGGCGACCCCCTGCGCCGCGTGGCGCAGCCCCTGCTCTTCCTCCAGGGCTCCCGCGACCGGCTGGCGGACCTGGCCCTGCTGGAGCCGCTGGTGCGCGGGCTGCCGGCGCCCACCCGGCTGCACGTGGTGCAGGACGCCGATCACTCCTTCCACGTGCCCAAGCGGAGCGGTCGGACCGACGCCGAGGTGATCGACGAGCTGGCGCGGGTGACCGCGACCTGGGTCGAGGGCCTGAAGCTCTAGGTCTCGTACTTCGAGGCGCGCTCCAGGGCATCCCGCACGCCCAGGAACTCCACGAGCTCGGCAAAGGCGCGGCCGTCCTGGGTCTCGGCCACCGCACCGGTCCGACGCAGCTCTTCCAGGGCGTCGCGCATGGCGCGCCAGGCCACCGGCAGCGTGCCGATGTGGATCTGGAGCCGGAAGCCGCGGGCCTCGACCTCCCGGGGAGTGAGAAGCTGGCCGTTGTAGACGCAGGGAAGGTCGTGCAGCCGTTCGGCGTAGACGTCCAGATCCTCGACGCTGTGGATCCCATCGAGGAAGACGAGGTCCGCGCCGGCCTCGCGGTAGGCGCGGGCGCGCTGCTCGGCAGCGTCCCAGCCCTCGGGCTGGAGCGCGTCGGTGCGGGCGATGATCACCAGGTCCGGGTCGCTGCGCGCATCCACGGCGGCTCGCACCTTGGCCTCCATCTCCGCGCGAGGCACCACCTGCTTGCCCTCGAAGAAGCCGCAGCGCTTCGGCCAGACCTGATCCTCGATGTGGAGCGCGGCGGCGCCGGCCGCTTCAACCTCGCGCACGGTGCGCATGGCGTTGAGCGCGTTCCCATAGCCGGTATCGGCATCGCAGATCACCGGGACCGCCACCGCCTCCGAGAGGATGCGCGCGTTGGCCGCCATCTCCGCCAGCCCGATGAACCCCAGATCCGGCAGCCCGCGGGCGGCCGCCGTGCCGAAGCCCGTCATGTAGACGGCTTCGAAGCCGGCCGCCTCCGCCAGACGCGCCTGCATCCCGTCGTAGACGAACGGAGCCAGCAGCATGCCCGGCCCGGACAGGGCCTCGCGAAGTCGGCGGCGCGGAGAGCTCACGGCGGGCCAGTCTAACGCGTGATAGCCTCGGCCTCATGAGGAACCGCGTGGGGTTCGCCGTCCTCGCGCTGCTGGCCGCGAGCCTGGTCGCCGGGTGCGGCCCGCTGCGGCGCTTCGCCTATGCGGGCCCCGGGCGCGACGGCTGGCAGCAGCCGGACCGCGTCGTGGCCTCGCTGGGCCTCGAGCCCGGCGCGCGGGTGGCGGACCTGGGGGCGGGCGGCGGCTACTTCACCTGGCGGCTGGCCGACGCCGTGGGGCCGGAGGGGCAGGTCTTCGCGGTCGACGTGGACGTGGAGATGCTCGCCCACCTCGCCGAGCAGAGCCGCGAGCAGGGCGATGCCAACGTGGAGACGGTCCTCGGCGAGTACGACGACCCGCTGATTCCCGAAGGCGGCGTGGACTGGATCTTCACGTGCAACACCTACCACCACATCGAGCAGCGCACGGCCTACTTCTCGAACGCGCGCCGCTACCTGCGCCCGGGCGGGCGCGTGGCGATCGTCGAGTTCAACGGTCAGGGCTGGTTCGAGCGCTGGTTCGTCCACTACGTCCCCGCCGACGAGATCCGCGCGGAGATGCGCGCCGCCGGCTACGTCGAGCTGGCGAGCCACGACTACCTGGACCGCCAGAGCTTCCTGGTCTTCGGCCTTGCCGACTGACCTCGAGGCCCACGCCTCCGGCCACGGAACCATCTTCGACGGCGTCGCCGAGGAGTACGACAGCCTGCGGCCGGGCTATCCCCGGGAGCTGGTCTCCCACGTCCTGAACAGCGCCGCCCTGCCCAGAGATGGAGCGATCCTCGAGGTGGGCTGCGGCTCGGGCCAGGCCACCCGGCTCTTCGCCGGGCACGCCCGGCGCATGGTCTGCGTCGAGGCGGGGCTGCGCATGGCGGCACTGGCGGCGCAGAACCTGGCGGAGTTCCCCCACGTGAGCATCGAGAACGCGCGCTTCGAGGAGTGGCCGCTGCAGCCCGGCGCCTTCCA
>JAFDET010000257.1 GCA_019310195.1 Deltaproteobacteria bacterium | reverse complement strand
CGGCGGTTGGCCTCGCTCAGAGCCGTCGCGGAGTAGCCGAGCTTGTGGCCCCAGTCCGCGTTCGCCCGCCAGGTGACGCTCTCCAGCACGAAGCCCACCCCGTGCTCGAGGGCACAGGCGAACTAGGTGTCGAAGTAGCGCCGCAGCCGCTCACGGCCCGCCTCGTCCTCCAGCAGGGGAAACACGGCAAAGCCGGGAAGCTCTCGCCCATCATGGAAGACCAGGGTGGTCTCGATCCCCCCGTCCGTGAGAAACACGTCCCCGTCCAGCTGCGGCAGCGCCGCGCGGTAGCGCCCCATGGAGTCCTCCTGGGTCGTCCGACCAGGAGAGTACCTCCGCAACCGCAGCCAGCCGACTGCAGCGCGGTGCAGTCCACTTCCTGCGGCTGAGCCGCCCCGCAGCGCTGGAGAGCATTCTCCGGGCGCCTCAGCGCTGGCAAGCGCCTTGCAATGTCCCAGAGCATGCCGCGTAGATTTCTCAACGGGTTGATCGTCGTCCTGGCACTGGGGGCCTTCCTGGCTCTCGTGTACCTGGGGCTCACCTGGGACCTGCGCGGGGACGACTCGGGGGACTCCGCCGGCTTCCGCAGCGAGACCGTCACGCGAGGCCCCCTGGACGAGAAGGTGGTGGCCACCGGCACCCTGGAGCCCTTCGCACGGGTGGTGGTGCAGTCGGAGATTCCGGGCATGGTGGCGCGGGTCCTGGTGGACGAGGGACAGCGGGTCGAGCGCGACCAGCCCCTGGTGGAGCTGCAGCGCGACCGGCTCGAGGACCGCGCGGCACAGCTGCGCGCCCAGCTGGCCGAGCGCGAGGCCCGCGCCCGCTTCGACCTGGTGGGGCGCGCCTCGGCCGAGCTGGACAAGGCGCGCCGCAATCAGACCCGGGGCGAGCGCCTGCGCAAGGAGGACATCTTGTCGGCGGAGCGGCTGGAGGACCTGCGTCACGTCGTGCGCCTGGCGGAGATCGCCCTCACCGACGCCAAGGCCGAGACGGCGGCGCGACGCGCAGCGGCGGACCAGGCGCGCAACGCCCTGCGTCGCGCCGAGCGCGACCTGGAGCTGACCGTGATCCGCTCGCCGGTGGACGGCGTGCTGGTGTCGCGGCCGGTGGAGGTGGGCACTGCCGTGGCCGACATCCAGAACGGCGGAACCGTCGTGGCGGAACTGGCCGACGATCGGCGCATCCACATGACGGCCGAGGTGGACGAGAACGAGGTGGCGCGCGTGCGCGTGGGCCAGCGGGCCGCCGTGCGCATCGACGCCTTCCCCGGCGAGACCTTCGACGGGCGCGTGCGCAGGATCTCCGCGTCCGGGGAGAGCGACGGCAGCATGTCGAGCTTCGAAGTCGAGATCGAGATCGACCCCGACGGGCGCGTCCGGGTGGGCATGTCCGCCGACGCGCGCATCGCCGTGGCCCACCACGCGGACGCGCTGCTGGTTCCCAACGCGGCGATCCTCCGCACCGACGCCGGCCCGCGGGTTCGCCTCGCCCAGGCGGACGGCCGCGAGGGGTTCGAGTTGGTGGGCATCCACGAGGTGTACAGCGACGGCTTCCAGACCGTCGTCGCCAACGGCGTGGCTGAGGGGGACGTCCTCCTGGTCCGGGCCGAGCGCTGAGCCCCGTCGTGGGGGCGCTCCTTCAGCTGCGAGACGTGGCCAAGTGCTTCCGCATGGGCGACCGCGACGAGGAGATCCTGCACGGAATCGATCTCGACGTGTGCGAGGGCGAGTTCGTCGCCTTGATGGGGCCGTCCGGCTCGGGCAAGACCACCTGCCTGGAGATCCTGGGCGCCCTCTCGCGGCCCACCCGGGGCAGCTACCACCTGGATGGAGAGCCCGTACACCGGCTGGACGACGACGCCCTGGCCGACCTGCGCGCGGCGCGCATGGGCTTCGTGTTCCAGACCTTCAACCTGATGCCGCGCATGTCCGCGCTGCGCAACGCCGCCCTGCCCCTGCTCTACGCCGGGCTCCCGCGCGGCGAGCGCGAGGCGCGTGCGCGCCGGATGCTGGAGCGCGTGGGCCTGGGGCACCGTCTGGATCACCGGCCCGCGCAGCTCTCGGGGGGCGAACGGCAGCGCGTGGCCATCGCACGCGCCCTGGTCAACGAGCCGCGGGTGATCCTGGCCGACGAGCCCACCGGAAATCTCGACCAGCGCACCGGCGCCGAGATCCTGGACCTGCTGCGCGCGTTGCACCGGGACGGACGCACGCTGATCTGCGTGACCCACAACGAGGACGTGGCGGCGGCCGCCGGGCGCGTGGTGCGGATCCGCGACGGCGGAATCGTCGCGGATGTCTAGCCTGCGGCGCATCCTGGGTCAGCTGGCTCCGCTGGGCGGCGACGCCTTCGCCCAGCTGCGCGCCGGCTGGCGCGCGCAGGCCCTGACACTCCTGGGCATCGTCTGGGGCGCAGCGGCCGTGGTGATGCTGCTGGCGCTGGGCTCCGGCTTCAACGAGTTCCTGGACCTGGGCATCGAGAAGACCGGGGATCGCTTCACCGAGATCGCAGCCAGCTTCACCAGTGCCGAAGCCGGCGGTGCCCGGGTCGGCCGCCGCATCCAGTTCACCACCGAGGACCTGGAGCGGCTGGAGGCCGGGCTGCCCTCGGCCGTGGCGGTCGCGGGGGAGTCGGAACGCATGGTGGTGGCCGAAACGCCGCATCGGACCCGGGCCACCGTCCTGGCCCTGGCCAGCCCCGGCATCGCACGCATCCGCAACCACCACGTGGCGCGCGGCCGCTTCTACGACGCCGCCGACGAGACGCAGAGCCGCCGGGTGGCCGTGCTGGGCGCGGGGCTGGTGGAGATCTTCTTCGGCGACCGGGACCCGCTGGGGCGCGCCATCCAGATCGAGGGCGTGCCCTTCGAGGTGGTGGGGATCCTGGAGGAGAAGGGCTTCCAGCTCATGACGAACATGGACCTTCACGACCGCACCCTCTTCGTGCCCCTGGCCGCGGGCCGACGCCTGTTGGGGCACGGCCGCCGCATCGACCAGTTCCTGGCCGAGCCCCACCGCCTGGACGAGACACCGGAGCTGATCGCCGAGGCGCGCTCGGTCCTGTGGCCGCAACACCACCTGCCCGACGCAGAGCAGGACGGCATCGCGTTCTACCCGGTGCAGGACATCATGGGCCCGACGCTGCTGCTCGGCGTGGGACTTCAGCTCCTGCTGGGCTTCATCGGCACCGTCACCCTGGCCATGGCCGCCGTGGGCGTCGGCAACCTGATGATCGCGCTGGTCAACGAGCGGCGCCGCGAGCTGGCCATGCGCCGGGCCTGCGGGGCGCGGCGCAGCGATCTGATGCTCCAGCTTCTGGTGGAGACGCTGGTCGTCGTGGGCGCGGGCGGAAGCCTGGGCGTCGCCGCAGGCGTCGCCATCGTTGCAGCCGTCCGAGCACTGCCCTTGGGCGGCTTCCCGCAGCCCGTGCTCCAGGGCAGCGTCCTCGTCACGACCTTCTGCGTGCTGGTCGGAGTGGGGCTGGCCGCCGGCGTGGTGCCGGCGCGGTTGGCGGCCCGGGTGGATCCCTCCGCTGCCCTGAGGGCGCACTGATGGACTGGCGCGAGTCGTTACGCCAGGCGTACGAGTCGGTCGCCGACCATCCGCGGCGCGTCTTCGCCTCCAGCATGGGCGTGCTGTGGGGCGCCGCGGCGATCGTGGTGCTGCTGGGCTGGGGGACCGGCTTCCGCGAGTTCATGCGCGTCGAGCTGGGGCGCTTCGGCGAGGGCTTCGTGATGCTCTTCCCCGCTACCACATCATCGGGATTTCCGGGACATCGCAAGGGCGTGCAGGTCCGCATCTCGCGCGACGATGCCGCCGCCGCCGAGCGCGACGGCGGGGAGTCCGTGCGCGCGCTGCTGGCCTGCCACAACAGCCGGGAGCGACTGCTGGTGGAGTCGGACGTGGGGCAGATCCGACGGCTGGACCTGTCCGCGTGCGACGAGCGCTTCCTGGCCTTGCGCAAGTTCGAGATCGAGCACGGGCGCGGCTTCGACGCCGTGGAGGCGGAGCGCGGCGCAGCGGTCGCGGTGCTGGGGCCCGAGGCGGCCGAGCAACTCTTCGGCTCGCCGCAGGCTGCGCTGGGCCGCACGCTCCGCGTGAGCGGCAAGCCGTTCCAGGTGATCGGCGTGCCGAAGCGCAAGGGCCGGCAGTACTTCAACACCCACCGCCCGGACAACCGCATGCTGGTGATTCCCGCGGCCAGCGCCGAGGAGCGCCTGGGCTACGACCCGCAGGCGGCCAACTTCTTCCTGCTCTTCCCGCGGCGCGGAGGAAGTGCCGACGATGCGGCGCGAGCCGTGCTGCGGGTGTGGGGCCCCCGCGCCGGCTTCCACCCCGACGACGCCGACGCCATCAAGCGCTTCTCGAGCTACGAGCTACTCGGCCTGGTGGATCTCTTCTACGCCGGCTTCATGATCTTCATCGGCGTGGCGGGCACCGTGACGCTGCTGATCGGCGGCGTGGGGATCGCCAACGTGCACCTGGCCACCCTGGCGGAGCGCACCGTGGAGATCGGCGCAGACCATCGTGGAGTCGCTGTTGGTCTCCGGCTCCACGGCGGGGCTCGGAGCGCTGCTGGGCGTCGCACTCTGCTGGGCGCTGGGCGCCATCACGGATCCGAGCGTCTTCCCGCGCCCGATCCTCTCGGCCGTGGGCGTGGCCGTCACCTTCGCCGCGGTGCTGGCGGTGGCGCTGGTTGCAGCCCTGCTGCCGGCGCTCCAGGTCCGCAGGATGGACGTGTCGGCCGCGCTGCGTGCGGAGACCTAGGCGCCGGCGCGGAGCCGCGACCGCGCTGGGCTCTTCTGCGCCCGGCCCGAGCGAGAGGTGGTGATCCGGTCCGCTGGCAAGGCACGCGCGACCGAGCCATAGCCGTAGCTACGGCGCAGTGAGCGCAACGCAGCCGGCAGGCCGAAGATCCGCCTCTCGCGACGGGAGAGTCCGCGAGATGGACTCTACTAGGGCAGCCCGAGGACGCTGGTGATGCCGAAGGCCTCGGTCGCCATCCACAGGCCGAAGGCCAGGTAGAGCAGCAGCATGA
Organism: Deltaproteobacteria bacterium; assembly: GCA_019310195.1. Classification (GTDB taxonomy): domain Bacteria; phylum Myxococcota_A; class UBA9160; order UBA9160; family JAFDET01; genus JAFDET01. Next base: position 136 of record JAFDET010000257.1, on the reverse strand, counting down.
AGCTGGCCTCACGGTGGTTCAACTCCATGTCGCGGCGCATGAAGACCAGCAGCACGATGGTGGCCAGCACCAGGAAGCTCATCATCGGCACGGTCTGGGTGAAGCTCACGCTCACGGAGCCGGCGATCAGCACGCC
>JAFDET010000256.1 GCA_019310195.1 Deltaproteobacteria bacterium | reverse complement strand
CGGCTACGGCCGCGCATCAGGTCGAGGGAAACAACGTCGCAAGCGACTTCTGGGTCCTCGAACACACTCCCGGAACGATGTTTCAGGAGCCGTCGGGCGATGCCTGCGACCAGCTGCATCGCTACCCGGACGACATCGCCCTGCTGCGCTCGCTGGGCTTTGGGTCCTATCGCTTCTCCATCGAGTGGGCGCGCATCGAGCCCGAGGAAGGGCAGTTCTCGGTGGCCGCCCTGGACCACTACCGGCGCGTGCTGGCCTGCTGTCACGAGAACGGAATCGCGCCCTGCGTCACCTTCCATCACTTCACCAGCCCGCGCTGGGTCGCGGCGGGCGGGGGTTGGGAGAGCGAGGTGACCGTGGATCGCTTCCTGCGCTACTGCGAGCGCGCGACCGCGCACCTGGGCGACCTGATCCACCTGGGCTGCACCCTCAACGAGGCCAACCTACCCGTATCGCTGGCGCTGGCCGGCGTGCTGCCCCGGCAGGGTCTGAAGGGCCTCGCGCCGTTCATGGCGGAGGCCGCCAGGCGCTGCGGCACGACGCTGGAGCAGTTCGGCCCCTTCCTGCTGGGCGATCCTTTCAAGACCCGGGACGTGATGCTCGCGGCGCACTGCCGCGCTCGCGACGTGATCCGCTCGGGCCCGGGTGATTTCCCGGTCGGGATCACCCTGGCGATGCAGGATCTGGTTGCCGTGCCCGGGGGCGAGGCGCACCTGGCCGAGGCGCGCGCCGAGAGCTTCGACGTCTTTCTCGATGCCGCCAGGGACGATGATTTCGTCGGCGTGCAGACCTACAGCCGCACACGCTTCGGCCCGGACGGGCCACTGCCGCCCGAGGAAGGCGTTCCGGTCCTGGTGATGGGCTACGAGTTCTGGCCCCAGGCCCTGGAGGGGACCATCCGCTACGCGGCTTCCCGTTCGGGGGTGCCGGTCTACGTCACCGAGAACGGCATCGGCACGGACCACGACGAGCAGCGCGTCGCGTACTACCGCGAGGCGCTCCAGGCGCTGATCCGATGCATCGATGACGGTATCGACGTCCGTGGATACTACGCGTGGTCGCTCCTCGACAACTTCGAGTGGATCCATGGGTACGGGCCGAGGTTCGGCCTGGTCTCCGTGGACCGGACGACGCAGCAGCGGACACCCAAGCGAAGTGCTGGGCTGCTCGGCGACGTGGCCCGCAGCAGGCGCTTCGATCCGGCGAGCTTCACGTCAGCTCCGGAATGCACATCGTGACCGCGAGCGGTAGTCTGCCCGCTGCGACCCTCATCGAAAGGATCTGAGAAATGGAACTCGAAGGAGCATCGGTCCTCGTTACGGGCGGGGCCTCGGGCATTGGAGAAGCCAGCGCGCGTCGCCTCGCGCTGCTGGGCGCCAAGCCGGTCATCTGCGACCTCAACGAGGAGAAGGGCAAGGCCGTCGCGGCCGACCTGAACGGGGAGTTCGTGAAGACGGACGTGGCCGATTCGGACCAGGTGCAAGCCGCCGTCGATGCCGCGCTCGGCCTCGGCCCGCTGCGAGCCCTGGTGAACGCAGCCGGCCTGGGGAACGCGAACCGCACGGTCAACCGGGAGGGCAAGCCCTTTCCCTTGGATCAGTTCGAGTTCGTGATCCGCGTGAACCTGATCGGGACCTTCAACTGCCTGCGGCTGGCGGCCGCGGCCATGTCCCAGCTGGAGCCGGTCGACGCCGACGGGCAGCGCGGCGCCATCGTAAACATCGCGTCGGTGGCGGCCTTCGACGGTCAGATCGGCCAGGCCGCCTACTCGGCATCCAAGGGCGGAGTCGTCGGGCTCACCCTGCCCGTGGCACGCGACCTCTCGGCGATCGGCATCCGCGTCAACACCATCGCACCCGGTCTGATCGACACGCCGATCTACGGACAGGGCGAGGCCTCGGAGCAGTTCAAGGCCAACCTCGGGCGGAACGTGCTCTTCCCGAAGCGCCTGGGCGACGCCAGCGAGCTGGCGTCCATGGTCGCCGAGTGCATCACCAACGACTACATGAACGGCGAGACGCTTCGGGTGGATGGCGGCATCCGCATGCCCCCCAAGTGATCCCACCCCAGGAGTTCGCACATGGCCAATGAGATCGTCACGGAGACACACGGACGCGTCCGGCTCATCACCCTGAATCGGCCCGAGGCCCGCAACGCCGTGAACAGCGCGCTCGGCTTGGCGTTGGTGGCCGCGATCGAGGAGCTCGACTCGGACGACGGGCTCACGGCGGGCGTGCTCACCGGCGCGGGTCGGGGCTTCAGCGCGGGCATGGACCTCAAAGCGTTTGCCAGCGAGGGCCCGCCCAAGGGCTTCAACCAGTTCCTCGTGAATGGAAGCCAGAAGCCGCTCATCGCGGCGGTGGAGGGCTTCGCCCTGGCCGGCGGCCTCGAGATCGCGCTCACCTGCGACCTCATCGTGGCCGCCAAGGGCGTGAAGCTCGGGATTCCCGAGGTCAACAAGGGCCTGTTCGCGGCGGGTGGCGGTCTCTTCCGACTTCCCGCGCGCGTGCCCTACGGCGTCGCGATGGAGATGGCTCTCACCTCCGACCCGATCCTGGCCGAGCAGGCGCACGAGCTGGGCCTCGTGTCCCGACTCGCGGAGCCCGGCAAGGCGGCGGAGGTCGCTCTCGAGCTGGCCGAGCGCATCGCCCAGAACGCTCCTCTGGCGGTGGCCGCCAGCAAGCAGATCATCCGCGAGACCCGCGGCCTCACGGAGGAGGATTCCTGGGCGGTCCAAGGCCCCCTGCTGGGCAAGGTCTTCACCAGCGAGGACGCCAAGGAGGGCCCGCGCGCCTTCGCCGAGAAGCGCGAGCCGAAGTGGACGGGCCGCTAGGGGCGCGAGGCTCGGGTCGCGGGTAGGGGCTCCGCCGGGATAAGATGGGTGTGTGACGGGCGCACCGGCCCGCGCCCGGCTCCGAGGAACCCCCCATGGCCCACTACAAGTACGAGCGGCTCTCGGCCCAGGACAACGACTTCCTGCGCTGGGAGAGCGAGAACCTTTCCATGCACGGCGGGGGGATCATCGTCTTCGATGCCGGGTCGCTCGCAACCGCGGAAGGCGGGATCGACTTCGCGACGATCAAGCGCGGGCTCGAGGGCGTCCTGCACAAGATCCCGCGCTATCGGCAGAGGCTGGCCTGGATCCCGGGAACGGACCGCGCCGTCTGGATCGACGATGCGACGTTCAACATCGACTACCACATTCGCCACACCGCCCTGCCGCGTCCCGGTAGCGAGGCGCAGCTCAAGCAGCTCGGGGCGCGCATCGCCGAGCGGCGCCTCGATCGCCTCAGGCCGCTCTGGGAGATGTGGGTGGTGGAGGGCCTGGAAGGTGGCCGCTTCGCGCTGATCTGGAAGACGCATCACTGCGTCGTGGATGGGATGGGAGGGCTGGACCTGCTCCCGACGCTCTTGTCCGCCTCGCCCGACTACACGTTGTCCGAGCCCCACCGTTTCATTCCGCGGCCGGCGCCGTCAGAGGACGAGCTGCTCCGCGACGACCGGGCGCGCCGGGCGGCCCTGCCCCTGCGCGCGCTCGGCGGTGTCGCGAACCTGCTGCGCGATCCGGGGGGCAGCGCGGAGGAGCTCGGTGAGGGTCTGCGCGAGCTCGTGAAGATGGCGCGGTTCAAGGCGGTGCCCGCCTCGGACACGCCGCTCAACGGTCCCGTGGGCCCGCACCGCGTGCTCGACTGGCTGAGCACTCCGCTCTCCGACGTGAAGGAAATCCGCAAGGCGCTCGAGTGTTCGGTGAACGACGTGGTGCTCGCCATCGTGACGGGCGCCGTGCGCGAGTTCCTGATCCAGCGACAGGTGCGCCCCGAGATGCTGGAGTTTCGCGTCGCCACCCCCGTGAACGTGCGCCGCGAGGGGGACGAAGGGAGCCTCGGCAATCGCGTGTCGAGCTGGATCGTCCCGCTTCCGATCGGACTCGAGGATCCGATCGAGCGGGTGGCCGCGATCCATGCCACCACCCGGGAGCTGAAGGAGTCCCACCAGGCGGCCGCCGTCGAGATGGTCGAGGCCCTCCACGAGTGGATCCCCTTCGACATCCAGGCGCTCTCGACCGGAACCCAGAACGCCTACGTCACGAACCTTCCGGGCCCTCAAATGCCGCTGTACTTCTTCGGCGCCGAAATGCGGGAGGCCTACCTGTTCTCGCCGCTGCTCGAGAACCTGGGTCTCGCGGTCGGCGTGCTCAGCTACAACGGGCGCTTGTGCTGGGGCCTGACCGCGGACTACGACCGCATCCCCGACGTGTCCGCGCTGGCGCAGCACCTGGAGAGCTCCTTCGAAGAGCTCGCCGACGCCGCCGGCCTGCGCGTCAGCTCCGCCCCTGGAACGCGAAGTAGCTCTCGCCGGGAATGAGGCGGCGTGAGCGGACGTCGCTGAAGCCGGCCTCCCGGAGCTGACTCTCCATCTCGTCGACCTCCGGCAGCCGGCCGCAGCCCTCGGTGTTGGCACTCCAGATGTCGAGCGCCTGCATCGTCGGTCCACCGCCGGCGCAGCCCGTGGTGAGGAGCAGCCGGCCGCCCGGCGCCAGGAAGCCGCACAGGTGGCGCAGTAGCGCGGGGCGTTCCTCCACCGCGAAGTAGTAGATGTTGTTGTGCAGCGTGACGAGGTCGAAAGCCGCCTCGGGCGCGCGGTCGCGCACGTCGCCCTTGTCCACGGAGGCGCGC
>JAFDET010000255.1 GCA_019310195.1 Deltaproteobacteria bacterium | reverse complement strand
GATCGGCCGCCCCGCGGCACCTGGCAGGAGCAGCTCCTCCGCTCTTGGGACCGGATCTGGATGGACTTCCTGGGGGACGCCCCGATCCCGCGCCGCCGGCATCACGTCCTTCAGTACTACACCATCTCGGTCCTGTCCGGCCTGGCATCCAGCTTGGTGCTGGCGGGTCCGGCCGCGCGGCTGCACGCATCCGAGCTGGATCTCCTCAAAGATTCGCTGGCGCGCCAGCTCATCCGCGACGCGCGCTGACCGCGTCGGTTGCCGGACGGTAGGCGGCGGCCCTCAGCCCGCTGCGGACCAGCCGCCGTTGGACGGTTCGCACGGAGACGCCGAGCTGGCTCGCCACCGCATGCAGGTCGCCCCGGTGACGCACCAGCATCGCAGCCAGGCGCGCCGTGGGGTCCGCGTGGCCGCCGGCCGGCGAGGCGCCGTCCTCGGCCTCGCGTAGCCGACGGAGCGTGGACCCTTGCTCGACCACCGCCCGCGCCAGCGCGGCGGCCAGCTCGCGCGCATTGCCGGGCCAGCGGCGCCGCCCCAGGTCGCGGAGCGCCTCGGGTGTCAGGTGGATGGTGCCCGCATCTCCCGCCAGGCGAGCCGCGAAGTGGCGGGCCAGGGCAACGAGGTCGTCCGGGCGCTCGCAGAGCGGCGGCACGTGGATGCGCAGCACGTCCAGGCGAAAGAGCAGGTCCTCTCGAAAGCCGCCCGTTCGGGCTTCCGCAGCCAGGTCCCGATTCGTCGCGGTGACGACGCGAGTCTCCACGCGCCGCTCGCGGACCGAGCCCAGAGGCCGGACGGCACCGGCGTCCAGGAAGCGCAGCAGCTTCGCCTGACCCGCGGGCGGCAGCTCGCCCACCTCGTCCAGAAACAGGGTACCGCCGGCGGCCGCGACAATCAGACCGTCCCGATCCCGATCCGCTCCCGTGTAGGCGCCGCGAGCGGCGCCGAAGAGCTCTCCCTCCAGCAACGCCTCCGGAAGCGCGGCGCAGTTCACCGGGACGAAGGGCGCCGCGGCCCGGGGGCCTGCGGCGTGCAGCGCCCGGGCCACCACGTCCTTGCCGGTTCCCGTGGCGCCGGTCACCAGCACCGGCGCCGCCACCGACGCGAAGGCCCGGATGCGACGTCGCACCTCACGGGAGGCTTCGCTGGCGCCGACGAAGGCGCCGGCCGGGTCCGTTCCGCCCGCTTGCATACCTCCAGCCTAGACGGAGCCGTCCGGGATCGGGTTCAAATCGGGTTCACGAATCGCTCGGAGCGTCTGCCCTGCGCTCGGCCACGATCCCCTCCGAGGGCACCCCGAACGACGCGCTGCGGTCGTGGTAGAGGATGTCCCAGGCCGACTCCGCCAGACGCGGGCGCAGCTCGAGGGGACGGCAGCCGCCCACGAGCTTCGGCGCCAGGGCGTGGATGCGCGACCAGACCCCGATGACCGCGCGCGACGCGGTACTGCATCCCGTCGTGAGGCTCACCAGGCAGAGCCGACCGCCGGGCCGGAGCATGCGCTGCGCCTGGTCCAACACCGCACGGATGTCCTCCTCGGAGAGCAGATCCAGTACGTAGTTGGAGACGAAGCGATCGTAGGCGCCGGCGGGCTCGTCGGTGGGCGGCCCACCGTCACTGTGCACGACCTCGGCCCGCGCACCGAAGCGGGCCAGGCGCTGGCGGGCCAGCCGCGCCATTTCGGGCGAGACGTCGACGCCGCGCCAGCGAGCCTCCTCGGGAAGCTCCTTCGACAGCAGCCGCTCCGCGAAACGGCCGGTGCCAAAACCGAACTCGAAGACGTGCCGGGCCTCTCCGAGCGCGGAGTGCTGAACCACGCGCTCCACTGCGCGATCTTCGTAGAACGCCTGGGAGTCCTGACGCGCGCCGATGCGATCGTAGACGCTTCGGGCCTCTTCGCGCGTCAGGGTGCGGCGTGCGCTGGGCTCACTCACGACTCGCCGCCGGTCGGCCCCGCGATGCCCAGCCAGGCCAAGGCTTCCTCCATGCCGCGAAAGGTTCGCACGCGCTCTTCGGAGTCCCCGGAGAGGGCCTCGAACATCCGGCCGGTGCCGAAGCCCGCCTCGGACGTCGCCACGATCGCCAGGCGCGCACCCTTTTCCAGGCGCTCACCGCCGCGCAGGATCGACGCCGCCTCGCGCACCGTGCCGCTGGACGGTCCGACGCCGCGCACCTTGCGCACGTCGATCAGCTCATCGCAGCGGGGATCCGCCTCGGGATCCTCCTCCAGCCTGCGAGCGTGCTCCAGGAGCTCTTCGTCCGTGAGCGTGCCCTCGGCCGTGGTGAAGATGCAGCCGACGGCGCGATCCACGCGATAGCGGATCGGCATGCCGTTCCTCCTGCCGGCGCGCGGCCGGGGGCTACTCGACGATGACCGTCGCCTTCGCGCCCGGGTGCTCCTTGATGTGGAACTGGTACTTGCCCGGCATCACGAAGGTATGGGACCACTTTCCGTCCAGTGCCAGGGGCGGGCTCTGCAGCTCGCCGTCCTCGGAGACGACCGTGTGTCCGCCGGGCATCTGATCCATGTTGTGAAAGACCACGGTATCGCCCGCCTTGATCTTCACCTGGGCGGGATTCAGCTTGTCGTGGCCCACGTGGACCATGAAGTTGCCTGCGCTGGCGGGTGCAGCCGCCAGGAGCAGAGCCAGAACGAGCATTCGTACGCGCATGGCATTCCTCCGAGCCGCAAAGGTAGCATCCTCGCCCATGGACAATCGCAAGCTCGTCGAAACGTTCTGGGACACGCTCTACCGACGCGACTTCGAGGCCCTGGGCGCGTTCTTCGCCGAGGACGGTCACTACGAGGACGTCCCCGCGCCGGATCCGGGGGCCACCGGGCCCGAGAACGTGATCAAGCGGCTCAAGATCGGGCTCGAGCCCATCGAGCGCTACGAGCACGAGCTGCACCGGATGGTCTGCGAGGGCGACACGGTGGTGACCGAGCACACCGAGACCTGGCACTGGCACAGCGGCGAGTCGGTGGCGCTGCCCTTCGTCTCGATCCACGTGATCCGCGACGGCCGCATCCAGCTCTGGCGCGACTACTGGGACCTTCAAACCCTGATGTCGGGCGCGCCCGCCTGGTGGATCGAACGCCTGGCCACCTACAGCGCCGCCGACTTTCCGGACGCCGATCCATCCGCGCTGGCTGCGTTGCGCTCCCTGCGCCGTAGCTACGGCTATGGCTCAGTCGCGCGCCTTGCCAGCGCGGCGTCTCGACGCCCGGGCCGGCGCACCCCATCTTGGGTCAGGCTCCTAGCCCAGCTCTTTCTCGTACCAGCACACATCCCAGAAGCGGCCGAGCTTGAAGCCCACCTCCCGAAAGGTGCCGAGGGGTTGAAAGCCGAAGCGCCGGTGCAGCGCCTCGGAGGCTGCGTTGGGCAGCGTGATCCCGGCGTAGGCGCGGTGCACGCCCTCATCGGCCAGGGCCGTGAAGAGCGCGCCGTAAAGTGCGGATCCCAGCCCCTGGCCGGTGGCGTCACGGTCCAGGCCCTCGCGCTCGGCGACCAGCAGACGGTGGCGACCCTGCGCGTCGAACTGCTCGAACCAGGCGTGCCGGGCCGCGGGTGCGGCGGGCTCCACGTCGAAGGTGACGGGAGTTTGCGTCACGTAGTGATCGTAGATGGCGTCGATGGCATCCAGGTCCCGCACGCGCGCGGGACGGAGCTCTAGCGGCATGTCCGATCCGGGCAGAAGTGCGCCTTCAGCGTGGCCGCGGCGATCTGGGACGCGTTGCGCCACCAGAGGTCGCCCTGCACCAGCACCACCGCCACGGCGATCTCCGGAGCATCGGCGGGGGCGATGCCCGCGAACCACTCGTAGCGCCCGTCCGGGTTACGGCCGGAGAGGCTTCCGGTCTTCCCGGCCACGCGCACCGGGCCCAGCAGGGGCCGGCCCCGGCGATCGCGGAATGCGCTGCGGGCGGTGCCCCGCCGGGTGGTGTCCACCAGCATCTCGCGCAGCTCGCCGGCCAGCTCTGCGGTAAGGACGCGCCTCGGCGGGTGGGACGGCACGGCGCCGGCCAGGGTAACCGGCTGGCGGAGCATGCCGTCGTGGAGAACGGCGGCCATCTGGACGGCGTGCAGCGGCGTGATCCAGGTACCCGAGAGGCCGGAGCCCAGGCGCCCCAGGGCGTAGCGGTCGGTGCCCGCATCCACCCGGCCCGCCGGGAAGCCCGGCGCCGGGGACTCGAGGAAGCCGAAACGCCCGATGGCGTCGATCAGTACGTCCGCTCCCACGGTGTGCACCGCGAGCTGGGCGAAGCACTGGTTGTTGGAGATGGCCAGCGCCTTGCGGAAGCTCGACTCGTTGCCCCGGCGCGGCGGATCGATGCGCGACCGGGTCAGGCGCCAGGGGCTGCCGGTGTAGCGGCAGGACCGGCGGGCCACGCCGGGGTCCTGGTGCAGAGCGGCCGCGGCGGTCACCACCTTGATGAGCGACGCGGCCGGGTAGGTGCGATCCGGCGGGAAGCGTTCGGTGTCCGTCGAGACCGCCGCCAGCAGGCGGCCATCGCGGGGGTCCATGACGATCACGTGCCCCAGCGACACCCGGCCCCGCTCCAGGATGCGCTCGACCCGCGCCACCAGCTCGGGATCGTAGGTGGGCACGGGAGCCGGCTCGACCGGCGAGCGCGCTTCCACGGGCGGAGCCGCCGAGACCGGCGGCGGGTCGGCCGCCGGCCGGAACAACGTGGAGAGGACCGCGCCCACCAGCGCAAGGCCCAGCAGCCCGGCCACCACGGTCAAGTGGCTGCGGATCGTCGAGGTCTGGCCGCGTCGCTGCGAGTCCCGCCAGCTGGTCACAGTGCGGTCTGTCTCCGCTGGGGGGCGGTGAGGCGGAGGCTAGAGCGCCACGACCTCGGTGATCTCGGGGATCTCTTCGCGCAAGCGCGCCTCGATCCCAAACTTCAGCGTCGCGGTCGAGCTCGGGCAACCGGCACAGGCGCCCTGGAGATAGACCTCGACGCGCCCTTCCCGGTAGCCGGCAAACACCACGTCCCCACCGTCCATGGCTACAGCCGGCCGGATCTCGGCGTCGATGATCTCGCGGATCCGGCTCTCGATTTCACCGGCGAGGCCGGAGCTCTGCTGCTCGAAATCCGGACCGGTCGCCACGTCGCCCGAGTCCACGTGGGCCCGGATGGCATCGACCAGATCCTGGCCGATGTCCTGCCAGTCGACGTCGCTCTGCTTCGTGACGGTGATGAAGTTCGAGGCGAAGAAGACCCCGACGATTCCGCGCACGCCGAAGAGCCTGGCGGCCAGCGGAGAAGTGGAGGCGTCCACCGGCTGCTCGAAGCTGGCGGCGACGCCCGCCTCGGCGACGGGAGATCCCAACACCCACTTGATGCTGTCGGGGTTGGGCGTGCGCTCGGCGTGCATGCGGAAGCCCAGATCGACCATGCAAAAAGCTTAACAGAGCCGTACCCTTGTGCCATGGAGATCAACGGCATCGCCCACGCGATGCTGACCGTCGCGGACTTCCCCCGGGCTCGCGCCTTCTACGGGCGGCTCCTGCCGGCCCTGGGCTTGAAGCCGCTGATCGACGCCGACGGCATGTACTACTGCATCGGCGGCCGCACCGCCCTGGGGATCCAGCGGGGCGACGCGCAGTTCGTCCAGGCGGGCGACCGCTTCGTCCAGAATCGCGTGGGGCTGCACCACGTGTGCTTCCGAGCACGGCAGCGCGAGGACGTGGACGCGCTGCACGCGTTGCTGGTGGAGATCGGCGCCCACATCGTCCATGCGCCGGAGGAGGCGCAGTTCGCGCCCGGGTACTACTCGGTGCTCTTCGAGGACCCGGAAGGGATCCGGCTGGAGATGAACTTCGTGCCCGGCCGCGGCCACCTGGATCGGGTCGAGGCCGAGTCCCAGGCGTGATCCGGCCTGCCACCCTCCTCGCCGTGGCGGCCTTGATGGCGGCGGCGGCCGCGGCCCAGGAGCCGGACGGACGATGCTCACGCTGGTCGTCGAGAAGTAGCGCGGTGCCCTGCACGGCGACAGGGCGCCGGACGGTCGCATCCGGATGAGCGGCGTCCTGCTGCTGGCGGCGGCGCTGTCGGTGCCCGCGGCCCTGCCCGGCGCCGAACCGTTCCCGGATGGCCTGCGGAGCCGGCTGGAGGCCGAGCTGGCCGCGCGCGGCCCCGGCCACACACCGCGCACGCGGCACCTCGATCCCGACGGGAAGCCCGCCTATACCAACCGCCTGCTCCTGGAAGCGAGCCCCTACCTTCAGCAGCACGCCCACAATCCGGTCGACTGGCACGCCTGGGGCGACGAAGCCTTCGAGCGCGCGCGGCGCCTGGGACGGCCGCTGCTGGTCTCCGTCGGCTACTCCACCTGCCATTGGTGCCACGTCATGGAGGAGGAGTCCTACGACGACCCCGAGGTGGCGGCGTTCCTCAACCGCCATTTCATCGCCATCAAGGTGGATCGCGAGGAGCGGCCCGACGTGGACTCGGTCTACATGAGCGCGCTCCAGGCCATACGCGGCCAGGGCGGCTGGCCTCTGAACGTGTGGGTCACGGCGGACCGCGAGCCCTTCTACGGCGCCACCTACCTGCCCCGCGAGCGCTTCCTCGACACCCTGCGTGCGATCGTGCGCGGCTGGGAGGCCGACCGCGAGGAGGTCCACGGCTCGGCGGGCCGGCTGCGCGACCACCTGCGCCAGAGCCTGGCGGGAAACGAGGCCCTCGCCAGCCACGCGACTACCACGGAACCGCTCCGAGCGGCGGTGGCCTGGTACAAGGGCCGCTACGACCGGTCGCGGGGCGGGCTGCGTGCCGGCCACAAGTTCCCCTCTAGCCTGCCGATCCGCCTGCTGCTTCGCCACCACCGCCGCAGCGGCGACCCCGAGACGCTGCGCATGGCGGTGTTCACCCTGGAGCGCATGGCCGACGGGGGCATCCGGGACCAGGTGGGCGGCGGCTTCCACCGCTACGCCGTCGATCCCGACTGGCACGTGCCCCACTTCGAGAAGATGCTCTACGACAATGCGCTGTTGACGCTGGCGTACCTGGAGGCCTGGCAGGCGACAGGTCGCGAGGCATTTGCGGACGTGGCGCGCGACACCCTGGACTACCTGGCCCGGGAGATGAGCGCGCCCCACGGCGGCTTCTACTCGGCGACCGACGCCGACAGCCCAGCGCCCGGCGGAGAGATGGAGGAGGGGCTCTTCTTCACCTGGACGCAGGCCGAGCTGCGCGGCGTCCTGGGAGACGCCGCCGATCCCGTGATCGCGTACTGGGACGTGGGCGAGGAGCGCAGCGTCCCGAGACGCCTCGGCAAGGCACCGCCCCCCGGGTTGGAAACCGCGCGCGCCGCGCTCTACCGCGCGCGGGCCCAGAGGCCTGCGCCGCTGCGCGACGAGAAGATCCTGGCGGCGTGGAACGGCCTGGCGATCTCGGCCTTCGCCCGGGCGGGCTTCGCCCTGTCCCGACCGGACTACGTGGCGCGCGCCGAACGCGCCGCCGACTTCGTGCTTTCGAAGCGGCGCGCCGACGGGCGCCTGCGCCGCGTGCAGAGCGGCGACGGCCCATCCTTCCTGGAGGACCACGCCTTCGTCGTCGCCGGCCTGCTGGACCTGTACGAGGCGTCCCGGAATCCCCGCTGGCTGCGCGAGGCCCTGGCGGTGCAAGCGGCCCAGGACGCCCACTACGCCGATACGACCGGCGGGGGCTACTTCCGCACCGCCGACGATGCGGACGCACTGCTGGTGCGCGAGAAGCCGGCCCGGGACGGCGCCGTGCCCTCGGGCAACTCGGTGGCGGCGCTCAACCTGCTGCGGCTCCACGCCTTCACCACCGACCCCATCCATCTGGAGCGGGCCTCGCTGCTCCTCTCCGCCTTCCACGACACGCTGACGAGTCGCCCCAGCGACATGGCCGAGCTGCTGCTGGCCGTGGACTTCGCCACCCAGCCGACCCGCGAAGTGGTGGTCGTCTCCGGAGACGGACTCGACACCCTGCTGGCGCCGCTGCGCACGAGCCTGGTCCCCAACCGGATCCTCGCCGTCGTCGAGCCGGCCCAGATCGACACGCTGAGCAGCACGGTTCCGCTGGTGCGAAACAAGGTGGCCCGCGGCGGGCGTGCCACCGCCTACGTGTGCCGCAACCGGGTCTGCGACGCGCCTACCGAGGACGCCGCCGTCCTGGCGCGCCAGCTCTCCC